>NZ_JBAEAP010000080.1:0-14813 GCF_056205495.1 Psychrobacillus sp.
CACCAGCGTCTACTTGTTTAAATAATGTACATTCCAAAACAGAAAGACTATTTGCTAATATCGGCTGATTTAATTCGGATGCTCGCCATTCACAGCCAGAAAAACGATCTTCCACTCTGCTGGCGAACAAATTACAAAGGTCACTTTGATCCTCTGCTAATATGTTCACTACAAACTTGTCCGCCTTTAAAAATTCTTCATATAAGAACGCTTTTTTATCAATAGACCAGAGAACAAGTAATGGATCTAAAGAGACAGATGCAAAGGAGTTAACAGTCATTCCCATCGGCTTACCTTGTTGATCTAAAGCAGTTACCACGGTTACTCCTGTCGGGTAATTTCCCATTGCAGCCTTAAAACTTTCTATTCGTTTAGATTGGTTTTCCATCCGGCAACTTCCATTCTATTTTTCTTTCATCATAACAAATACCATTTATTGTTTCACATAATACGTTTTGTATTTAGTTTAAATTTATTCAGGACGGGTAAAGTATGAAGGAGAACAAATACTGGAGGGATTTTATATGACAGTCAAATTAACTGTAGAAAATGCCGTACAGGCTAAGCAAGAAATTGAACGATTAGAAACTCAAGGGTACCATAAAGACCATATTCATATTTTTGCACATTCAAAAGATCGTGCAGACGACGTAAATGACGCATTGGATACTTCTGATGTTGGAGTGAAGGAAATGGGATTCCTTCAATCAATGAAGAATATGTTCTCTTCACGTGGAGATGAACTACGAGCTAAAATGAGCGGTGCAGGATTAACCACTCAAGAAGCAGAAGCTGCAGAAAAAGAATTAGATCAAGGCAAACTAGTAATTATTGCTCATGATCCTAAATAAGTAGTAGAGACAGCCCCTTGTTAAACAAGGGGCTGTTTTTTGGCGTTCCAATATTGTATTAACATGACAAAAACTACATAAATCACTGGAACTATAGCTGTAAATGTAACAAGTCCACTCCATCCAAGTCGTTCCCATAGCGGTCCTAATAAGGTACTTCCCACCCCTACCCCTATATAGTACGAAACGAGGTATAGACTGGAGGCACTCCCTTTATGATGACTTGCCTCTCTACTAACGGAGGACGCTGCCAAGGAATGGGCTGTAAAAAATC
Source organism: Psychrobacillus sp. (assembly GCF_056205495.1). NCBI lineage: Bacteria > Bacillati > Bacillota > Bacilli > Caryophanales > Bacillaceae > Psychrobacillus > Psychrobacillus sp. Next base: position 1,126 of record NZ_JBAEAP010000080.1, read on the forward strand.
CTAAGCACACTACACACAAGCCGACTACAATCATCCAAACTGAACTACTGTTAGTAAGTAAAATACCCATACTCAGCATAAAAACTCCAGATATGAGGACCTTTCTTTGTCCTATTTTTCCTGCCATCCAGCTGGCTAACGGGGAGCCAATTACCCCAAGCCCATATGCGAAAAATATATTTGAAACAGCATCAATTGAAAGTGAAAAAGGTGAATTAGTCAGATGGAATGGTATATATGTCCAAATCCCAGTAAAAGATAGCTGAAGCACAATTCCTAATCCGAACATTAACAGCAGGGAAGGATTTTTAAAATGATAAGCAAAGCCATCTAAATCATCTCTAAAGCTCGCTTCCTGAGGCTGGAAATTTCTAGATTTAGGTAACGTAACCAGCACTAATATAAAAACAAATATGCCACTAAACGCTAAAATATAAAAAGCTATTTCCCAAGAGAAGTGCTCTGTTGCGTAACCTGTCACGACGCGCCCTATCATCCCTCCTAAAGCATTACAGGATATATATAGGGCGGTTGCTACACTCAAAAATCTCTTATCTATTTCCTCACTTATATAGGCTAATGCTGCAGCTGGCACTCCAGCAAGTAGGAAGCCCTGGATAAATCGCAAAATAATAATCCACACAAAATTATCCGAAAGAGTCATAAGAAAAAAAGGAAACACCGAGCCAATTATAGAAAATCTAACGAAATTAGTTCTGCCTATCCGATCAGAGAAAAAACCTAAAACGATTAAACCAATTATAAGACCTACTGTTGTTAAGGACATCATCATACTAGAGTAAGAAACCTTAACTCCAAACTCCTTCGTAAACATCGGAAGTATTGGTTGAACTGAATACATAGAACCGAATATAAACATGGACGCTAAGCCCAGGCTCCCTACTATTCTCCAAAATTGAAAATCTCTAATAGAATATCCTTTAAAATTACTTGAATCACTCAATTTTATCCCATTCTTTCAGGAAGCCACAAAGATAGCTGAAGCTATAAGAGCCCCACCTCTTCTTAATCAATACCCTCACTACAATTCCCTCAAGTGAGTGGTCAATCCTAGCTCCATATTAATTGTCATAATTATAGCAAAATTAATTAGGTTAATGTTAAAGAATATTAACAGTGCCAATTAATCTTTCTTCAAGCTGAAATAGCCAGAATTATAGCTGAAAATTTAAGATACGTTAGCCCTTTGTATTTTGCCCCAATTTAATGCACAATAAATATATGAATCTTGAAGAGGTGAAATTGTGAAACCAGTCATACTCGCTGAGAAGCCAAGTCAAGCGAAGGCATATGCAGACGCTTTTTCAGTAAAACGCCATGAAGGCTATATTGAAATTCTCCCCTCACCTATCTTTCCCGAAGGAGCTTTTATTACTTGGGGAATTGGGCATTTAGTAGAATTGAAGGAACCTAAAGCATACGATCCTAAGTGGAATAGATGGTCACTCGCTAGCCTTCCGATACTACCTGAACGCTATGAATTTCAAGTAGCTAAAGGGAAAGCAAAGCAATTTACGATAGTGAAAAAACTCATCAAATCTACCGACACAGTCATTAATGCATGCGATGTTGACCGTGAAGGCTCTAACATCTTTTATAGTATATATAACCAAACAGGCGCCAAAGGGAAAACGATTAAACGTTTATGGATTAACTCACTAGAAGTAGATGAAGTTCGTAAAGGCTTTACTAACCTGCAGAACAATCAAAAGGACTTACTCATGTATGAAGAGGCAAAAGCTAGACAAATCAGTGATTGGCTTGTTGGTATGAATGCTTCTCGCCTATATTCCCTTTTATTAAAAGAACAAGGCATACAAGACGTATTTCCTATAGGACGCGTACAATCCCCTACACTATACTTGATTTATCAGCGTCATATGGAGATCGAGAATTTTGTATCTGAGCCCTTTTATGAAATAGAAGCTGTATTTACTGCGGATCATGGAAGCTATAAGGGAAAGGCTAAGGCCAAGGAGCCAAAGAGAGAAATTATTCAAGCACTTTTAGCTAAGCACGGTATTCAGCCTAATTCTCCAGGTGTGATAACCTCTGTAGTAAAACAGGACAAAAGAATTCCGCCGCCGCAGCTACATTCGCTATCGACATTACAGGCTACAGCCAATAGATTGTGGAAAGTAAGTCCAGCAGATGTTTTAAAAACGATGCAGGGACTATATGAAAAAAAGCTGGTGACGTATCCAAGAACAGATTCTCGTCATATTACTCCAAATGAGTTTGCTTATATCGTTGGACAAGTGGAGGATTATCAACGACTAATTAGTCAATCGTTTCCCATTGCCTCTCGCTCTCCGAAAAAACGTTATGTGGATAGCTCAAAGGTACAGGAGCATTACGCAATTATCCCAACTAAAAAGATTCCATCCCAATCTGTACTTGCTAGACTGTCACCGGTAGAGAGAAATCTTTACGAGGAAATTATTCGTACGACACTTGGAATGTTTCATACGGACTATCTTTACACAGAAACAAAGGTTACTACTGAGGTAAACGGATTACTATTCTTTACAACCGGCAAAACAGAGGTCGACAAAGGCTGGAAGGCTCTTTTTTCTCGTTCGACTAATGAAAAGGAAAAAGAAGAACCAACGCTTCCCCCTTTAACCGAACAGGAATCAGTTTCAAGTAAGATTGAAATTAAAGAAGGCAAGACAACCCCTCCAAAGCCATATACAGAGGGTCAATTAATAGCAATGATGAAAACCTGTGGAAAGCTAATAGAAGATAAAGATGAAACGGAGATTTTAAAGGAAGTAGAAGGTTTAGGAACCGAGGCCACAAGAAGTGGGATTATTGAAACCTTAAAAAGACACAACTATATAAAGGTAACCAAAAATATAGTTTCTATTACTGATAAAGGGCGTGTTCTTTGTCAGGCTCTTGAAGGAAACCTTCTCTCCAGCCCTTCTATGACTGCGAAATGGGAAAACTATTTACGGAAAATAGGAAATGGTGAAGGCTCTCAAGATCGTTTTCTTGGTAGCATAGCCAAGTTTATCTACAGCCTGATTAATGAAACACCTACCCAACTTAAAACCAAAAACATTACGATCAAGCTTCCTCCAAGAGAACCAAGTTCGAAATATGCAAAGTTTAAGCAGGAACCGATTGCTCCATGCCCTAAATGTGGACAAGGCTCCATTGTAGCACGTAAAAATTTTTACGGCTGTACCAATTATAAAAATGGGTGTACTCAAACATTTAATGGATTTTTCTTAAAGAAAAAAATTACTCCTAGTCAAATCAAGCTGCTTTGTACAAAAGGAATAACAAACATTATCAAGGGGTTTGAAGCGGAAAATGGACAAAAGTTTGATGCAAAGCTTGCTTTAGAAGAAGGCAAAGTAAAACTAGAGTTTAAATAACCCAGACTGTTTACAGGTTAAAGAGTGAAAGGAACCGAGCCATTTACCTCGATTCCTTTCGCTTTTTCTTTTATTCAAATGGATAGGCGTACACTGTCTCACCTAGACGTCCTGTTGTAATAACAGCTTGAGATAATGAGTTTACAATCGCTTCCTCCGTCACTTCTGCAGCAGCTTGGAACAGGTCATTCATGACAGCATGATCATCCCTTAGAACACTCCTTGGCTCCACGCTGTTCTCAGAGACATGTGGAATTTTATGTGCAGTTGAAAATGCGATAACAATATCGCCACTTCCATTGCTAAAGTGACTTCCTGTCCTTCCTAAGCCAATACCACAACGCTTGGCAACTCGCTTGAGCTGACTATTTCCAAGAGGTACATCCGTTGCTAAAACTATTATTATGGAGCCATCTGCAGGTGTAGGATACGACGGTACGGAACTATCATCCTTTGCATTATACCGTTCTGCCTGGAATTCTTCTTTCTTTCCAAAGTTACTTAGCACCATGCACCCGATGGTATAGGCGGTATCACTGGATGTATCATACACTATCCTGGAGGATGATCCTATCCCTCCTTTGTGACCGAAACAAATCATTCCTTTACCGGCTCCAACTGCTCCTTCTATAGAAGCCTCTGAAGTAGCATTTTGGATTGCTTCTATTGCATGCTTAGGTTCCACTGGAAGTTCACGTATAGAATTTAGCCTGCCATCGTTACACTCTCCGACCACAATATTAATTGTCCCAGTAGACACTCCGATATCAGGATTTTCTTTTAGCATATACGCCAAAGTTCCTTGAGTGACCGCTGGGACGCCAAATGTGTTGGTTAGCATAATAGGAGCCTCAATCACCCCTAACTCATCCACCTGCACTAGACCAGTTGTTTTGCCAAAGCCATTTAATATATAGCTAGCTCCGACAACTTTTTGATGAAATAGGTTATCGCCATGTGGAAGTATGGCAGTGACTCCTGTACAAACATGCTCCCCCTCTTGAAGTTGGTGATCTAGCGTTACATGGCCAACTTGGACACCCTCTACATCTGTAATACAGTTTTTTGGGCCCACTGGTAGCTTTCCTATTGTCACACCACGTTGTCGTATTTTCATTTGCTTCATATTTTATCCCCTTATTTTAGCTGCTTCCATCCACCTATTTTGATAAGCAGATTTTATGAACTCAGGTTTTTCTCCATATATTTGAATGATATCCTTAATCTCTTCTGCCCAATAAGTTTCGTTTCGATTAATGGCTAGACTAGGATAACCTGATCCCCTTTGCAAATAATCGGTGCTTGCAACTAAATACCATTTTTCATCTTCAATTGGAATCTCATTTAAATAGATAGTTTTAATATGCTTGCCATCGTGCTCAATTTTTAGTCCAGACACGTGTAATCTGCCCACAAATCTCCCCCTAAAACCTGGACCTCGACCTTCGGCCAAGCAAACCTGGGCATCTAAGGATGATTGCAGTGCTTCCTGAATATGCTTTCCTTGAATCTCAAAAAGAGTAGGGTTCAAGGGAGAAGGACAAATTTCTATTAGTTTTTTTCTAGACATCTCATGGAAGATACCCGCATTACAAATACCACTGTTAATAAGTCCAATGTCTGCCTTTAGCATATCCTTCAATCCATCCGCTATCAGATTACTAATAGGATTCTCCTCCACTACATCGTGCCAAAGAGGATTCCCTAAGGTATATAGCGGTTGACTTAATACGTTAACTGCCTTTTTTTTATTCACTTCTAAAACTGAAATAACCTGAGGATCCTCTTGTATTTCATTAGTTGATATAGTCTGAGAGTGGATTAGGCTAACCTTTCCTTTTGTCACTTCTATTTCAACTATTCCTAGGTACTCCCCATAGTTTCCAGCACTATTCATAATCGTATTATTAATTAACTTAGCTTCTGTGAATAATTTATGATCATGAGCTGATATGATAATATCAATTTCCTCTATTTCATTGGCTAACGGTTCATCTGCAAATGTACCCACATGGCTTAGCAGAATACATACGTCATATTTCCCTTGGTTTCTTTGAATCTCTTCCTTGATAGCATCCGTATAATCATTCATGTAGAGGCCAAGACCCTCGTTAAACACTCCCATATCAGGGGAAGAGCCTGTAATGAGGAGGCGCAAACCGTTCTTTTCCAGAATAGTACTCTTACATACTCCCTTTATAGCTGTTAAATCTTTTTTCACTAAATTATTACTTATAAAAGGAATTGGGCTATTACTAGCCATATGTTCTAGCGTATCAATCCCGTTGAACATTTCGTTGTTACCGATTGTAATTGCATCATAACCACCAGCCTCTAGCAGCTCAAGGGCCGCTATCCCCCTAGTTCCCTGTAGCTCGATGCTTTTAAAATCTGCAAAATCTCCTCCATCTAATACAATCGTATTTTCGTCTCGATGCTCTCGAATTAAAGAAACTATCTTTTTATAATTATCAAATTGACTATGTATATCATTCGTATGTAAGATTTTTAATCTTGTCATGAGCTATGTCTCCCCCTAATTATTCTCTTATCATACCATATTCTAATAATTCCATTAACTCTAATATTTACAAAATTTAAGCGTATTCCAATGTAATTAGGGAATAATTTTTACATAAGACTATTTAGGAGGTAATCAAATGGAAGTATTAAAAGTAAACGGTGAGTTAGATAAGAAAAAATTAGCTATTAGCATTCTAGTACCTGTTATAGGAGGTTCTATTACGGGATGGTTAGCCAATCGTAATGCACAAAAAAAATACAAAAAGCTTAAGCAGCCTTCCTTTGCTCCCCCTGCTCCCGTCTTCCCTATAGTATGGACGTCCTTATATGCATTGATGGGACTAGCCAAATATCGAGCTGATCAAAAAGTTCAACAAGAGGATAAGGAATCACCTGCAATACCTCTCTATGACTTACAGTTAGGTTTAAATTTCTTATGGTCTTTCTTGTTTTTCCGTTGGGGTCTTAGAGGAACAGCACTTATTGAAATGACCATTTTATTAGGTGCCATAGCCATGACAGCATATGAATTCCAAAAGAAAGATACTACTGCCGGCGCATTGATGGTACCTTACATCGGCTGGGTAACCTTTGCCTTAGGATTAAACTTTGCAGTATGGAAATTAAATAAATAACTTGAGAACACCAGATCTTGTAATCTGGTGTTTTTTTATCTATGGTTTTGATACAATTAATGTAAAATAATTAAATATATGGGGTTATATAAGTCTTAAAAATTTAGATGACATTGTGAAATCTCATATTACAGTTTATTAGCAGTAAAAATTAAAGCTAATTTTCAGCTTATCCAAATTTATTTTTAGTTGTACAAAATGTCTAGTGGGGTGATAAATGGTGTTAGATAACCAGAACGAGAGATTTTCAAAGATTGAAGCAGAACGTTTAAACATTGTTGATAAATCAGGAAAAGTAAGACTCTCCTTGTTTAATGACGATAATATTCCACCGGTTATTATGGATGGAGTAGATATTATTCCAGGTCACAGGAAAAATGATCCTATTTCAGGCTTAATGTTTTATAATGCAGAGGGTGATGAATGCGGCGGCTTAATTTATGGGGATGAAGTTAAGGAAAATGGAGATTATAGCGCCTTTGCTTCACTTACCTTTGACCAGTATAAACAGGACCAAGTTGTACAAATGAGGTATGTAGGCGAAAACGGGAATCATAATTATGGATTTACCATTTTTGATAGACCCAATAAAAATCTTGGAGAAATGATAAAGAGAACTAATCAAATTGAGAAATCGGATCTTACAACTAAAGAAAAAGAAGAAGCAATAGAGAAAGAGTATGCAGGTAGTGTTCAACGAGCATATATGGGTAAAGCGGAAAACGGAGATATTTCGGTACAACTTATGGATAGCAAAGGAAATTCACGCATAAGAATGGTTGTTGACGAAAACGATATACCTAAATTAGAGTTCCTTGATGAAAAAGGGAATGTTACATATAAACTTCCACCTGATTAAAGAGATGCATTTCCAGTAACCTTTGCCTTAGGATTAAACTTTGCAGTATGGAAATTAAATAAATAAAGAATAAACCCCAAATTGTATACATCAATCTGGGGTTTGTTTGTTCATTTGTTTTGATATACTTAATGGAATAGATAAACACATTAGGGAGTGACAATATGAAAAATATAAAACTATCAATGATGGAAGCAGTTATGCTAGAATCCTTACGAAGTAATGGCATGTCCAATCAGGAATTACTTAATAATTTAGATGGTCGTTCCTGGGAGGAGACTTTTTCTACCGAATATGAAGCATTACTTAATATTTACAGCCAAGATAAACAACAATTTATTGAGCTCTTGGAAAATGGCTACTCCGTCAAATTTATCACTTTTAATGGTTTAAAGAACTTACTTAAAATGAAATTCAACAAACTAGAGGAACAGGATTATAAAATTGTCGATAATACGTTTGAATTATTAGAGCTTAACCCACAACAATTAGGTACTCTAAGACAGCTTCTTTCTATCAACTGGGTAGTAGATGAGCACGAACGAGAAGGTTTAGACACTGACTCGATTCTAGTTAAATTAAAGCCTGTTGTGGTGTCTGAATAATATGACTCCAGTTAAAAAGCAGGATTCTTTTCAAATAGAAGCTCGCGATTATAATTTATACATTAATTGATAGAAATGGTCTACTCTTTCCGGGGGATGAGCGATAAGCCACCGCATACTCACGCGGTTGTGTTAACTTTTCCGTCACACTCATCCCTACTTAAGTTTTGCTATCAATATATGAAATTGTTACTGTTTGATTAGTAAATTGCATTTTATAAAAGTGTCTTACTTACAAAATTAATTTAGAAACTATTGGCCACTATAATAGTCACTTATAGCTCCGATTAACCCATTAACTTCCCATTCTCCCAAAGCATTTCCTTTTGTAACCACGGTTCCCCAAACGATTATATTCTATTTATAATTAGCCCTACGATTTTTTATTAATTCACACCAACTAAGATCACCTAATACTAATTATTCAGTAGCCTTTCAGAACCTACGATATTTATTACTACATTTAAGTATATCCATTATCCTACTATCATTTCCTACATCCCTTACCTCTATCCTGTTTTTAATAAAAAAACTAAAAATTTATGGAAATTAAATAATTTTGCAATATTCCTCTGCTATACTCCTTTTGAACTTAAAATATTTTCCTAGGAGTGAATGTATGATAAAAAGAGTGAACGATAAAAATGCAGTTAGCAAGATATTCCTTTCGCTACTGTTAATTGTTTCCATGGTTATTCCTTTTCTCTCTGTATCCAAAGTCGAAGCAACTGAACCTATTTCAGTGGCAGACGCAATTAGCAACAACACCGGAACAGCAACCGTACAAGGATATATAGTAGGTACCGCATCGTCTGGCACATCTTACGACCAAGATGCACCCTTTACTGTAGCAACCAACATTGGCTTAGCTGATTCCCCGGAAGAGACTAATCCAGCTAATATTCTCCCAGTACAGCTTCCGACCGGCACTGTACGTTCTGGACTAAATTTAGTAGACAATCCAAGCTTGTTCCAAAGTGAGGTTACGGTAACAGGAACTTTGGCTGCCTATTTCTCAGTTCCTGGCATGAGAAGCGCAAGTGCCTATACTATAACTTCTGAAGGAGAGACCCCTCCGACTGACGTTGAAAAAGTAGATCATATTGCAGAAGCGCGATCTATTACAGACCAAAATAAAGTGATACGTGTGACCGGAACTGTGACAACTGGTCTTGGCTATTGGGGAGGTAAAGCTTTCTATATTCAAGATGAAACAGGTGGTCTCTATGCATATACTAGCTCTGCTGATGTAAATCCAGGGGATATCGTTGAATTAGAAGGAAAGGTTAGCCCATATAGTGGAGAGCTGCAAATTCAGCCTACTACTATAAAAAAAATCTCTTCTGGTAACCCTTTACCATCTGTTCAAGAAATAACACCTGCTGGAGTCAATGAACAGACACAAGGCGAGAGAATACTATTAAATAATGTAACGATTTCTAATTTAACAGCGGTTAATGATTTTGGAACTTTTGAATTCACCGCCACACACGAAAACGGTGAATCCATCATTATTCGCAATGATAATCGCAACGGTCTTGATTATGAAACCTTTACTAAGCAATATAAAAACGGTGATTTAATTAATGTATCTGGTATTGGATCCATTTTTAACACTACTTACCAAGTTAAAACACTTGGTTTAGAAAGCTTTGAGCAAGTAAACAAGCCTGCCGTGTATCCAAATATCTACCCTGGAACCGTCTCAGAAGGAACAGAAATTACTTTAACGACTCCTTGGGAGACAGCCAGCATTTATTACACACTAGATGGCTCCACCCCAACTGTATCAAGTACAAAATATACCGAACCAATTACATTAACAAAAGATACAACGATTAAAGCAATCGCAATTGGTGACGATACCTCAGAAATATTCACGTTTACGTATACTGTTTTAAAAACAGATAATCTCTCTATCCGTGATATCCAAGGACAAGGTCACTTTTCTGATTATGAAGGTGCAACTGTACAAAATATTACCGGTGTAGTAACACACTTGTATAATTCAGCTAATTTTGTTATTCAGGATATCAACCCAGATGATAACCACCATACATCTGAAGCAATTATTGTTAATAAAAGCTCTAATGGTTTAAAGGTTGGCGACTTAGTAACAGTTGCCGGGACAGTAGAGGAATGGTATTACGATGGCTATTCTGACATGAAAGCAAACGACCTACCAATCACTAGAATCAGAGCTACTGAAACACTTAAAACAGGAACTGCAGAGTTACCAGAACCATTAGTAATCGGAGAGGATATTCATCCTCCGACAGAGCTTATTGATAACGATGGTCTGACTTCCTTCGATCCTCTTGAGGACGGAATAGATTTTTGGGAATCTGTGGAGTTAATGCGCATAGCTGTACCAAATGCAAAAGTCGTTGGACCTCAAGACTATGGTGAAATTGTGGTAGTGGCTGGCAATTCGGTTAATACTACATTTAATGCTCTAGGTGGTATTAATATTTCTGCTGATGACTATAACCCTGAAAGAATTACAGTATTAATCGATAATGAGAACTATGATGCAAAATCTGGTGATTATTTTACAGAGGAGATTGTCGGAGTCATGGGCTTTGGTTTTGGAAACTTTAAGCTATGGACTGATGAGGAATCACTCCCTTCTATCACTCGTGTTGAAAAGCCTATTACGATAACGGAGATTGTTCCAAGCGAAGAAAAGCTGACGGTCGCTGCTTATAATATAGAGAATTTCTCCGCTAACATCGAAAGCACACCAAACGAGAAGGTTGTAAAAATTGCACGATCATTTGTTGAAAATATGAAATCTCCAGATATTATTACATTAGTAGAAGTTCAAGATAACGACGGTCCTACTGACTCTGGAAATTCCGATGCTTCTGCAAGCTATGAGCGATTAATTGCTGCCATTGTGGAGGAAGGCGGACCTGCATACGAATGGACGGATATTGCACCTGAATATAATCGTGATGGTGGACAACCTGGAGGAAATATTCGAGTTGGCTATCTATACAACCCGGAAAGGGTAACACTTTCTGAGGGTACAAAAGGAAGTTCAACTGATTCCGTTGCTTGGGATGAGGGAGGAAATCTCATTTTAAATCCTGGACGTATTTTAGACTTACCTTTGGAAAATACCCGTAAGCCACTTGCTGCACAATTTGAATTCCAAGGTGAAAAAGTAGTTGTAATTGGTGCTCACTTAAATTCTAAGGGTGGAGATCAACCTTTATTCGGGAAAAACCAGCCACCTTTGTTAGGATCAGAAGCTGAGCGAATCGAGATTGCAACTATGATTAATAATTTCGTAAAAGCAGGACAAGCAAAAGACCCTAACTTGAAGGTTATAGTGGCCGGAGATATGAACGACTTTGAGTTCACTCCTGCATTAGCAGCTTTAAAGGGCGGAATATTAACTAATATGGTAGAAAAAGTTCCTGCAGGTGAACGATTCTCGTATTACTATCAAGGGAACAACCAAGTCTTAGACCATATTTTGATAACAAATAATTTAGCAGAAAAAACTGCAGTGGATATGATTCATATCAACGCTAACTATATGGATATTCATGGACGTGCCTCTGACCACGACCCAATTATTATTCAAGTTGACTTGAAGGAACAAGAGTCACCATCTCTGCCTAATATCCTTAATCTAAAAGTGGATCAAAAGCATATTAAAATAGATGTTAATAAATCATCAACATTTAAGCTTACCGCTATGATAAATAATAAAGGAAAGAAAAATTCTACTATTGATGTAACTGCAGATGCAGAATATAGTGGCTATGATAAAAATATCATTTCTGTCAATGAGGGAGTAATTACGGCTAAATCTGCTGGAAGCACAACCATTAAAGCTACTTATAGTAACAAATCCGTTACTATTAAAGTAATTGTACAAGCAGAAAAAATGGGAAGAAAATAGTTACAGCAAAAAGTAAAAATGATATCCATTCACAAAAGAATCCTATCCCTGTAAAAGGTGATAGGATTCTTTTATGTTTATTCATTGTCTACAAATTTCCCATGGCTTGGTTTGGCAATTCGTTTAAATTCACTAACTAATAAATGCAGATTGCTTTTAAGTATTTCTCCATGCATTGGAAGACCGTGACCAGTTACTGCTATATCAGGCTTCAAGGAATCTAGAAGTTTTACGGAGTATTCTGCATCCTCCCAATTTGTTGTCAAATAACGAGGTGGTCCACTTATTTCTTGTTCTTGTGTAAACACCTTGTATAAATACTCTTGTTTGACCGTAACAAATGCATCACCGGCAATCAATAGTCCATCTTCTTTTCTAAATAGCGAAACATGCCCCGGGGAATGACCTGGAGTATGAAACCACTTAAAACCTGGCATAAAAGGAACAGAGCCATCCTCTGGCAAGATGTGTACATGATCTCCCAGGTCTATTGCTTTAACAGGAAACATCCCAGACATTTTGGAAACCATTCCTCCTTCTACGGAAGTATCCGGATCTGGATAATCCTGCGCTCCCGTTAAAAAAGGAAGTTCCAGTGGATGAGCATACACAGGGACATTCCACTTTTCAACTAGCTCTTTAATAGCTCCTACATGATCAAAATGTCCATGTGTTAAGATGATCGCCCTTGGTTTTTTATTCTCACCAAAACGCTCCTCCACTATCTCTATAATCTTATCAGCAGATCGAGGCATTCCAGCGTCTACTAAAACGAACTCATCTGTACCTGGCTTCCCTACTAAACAAACGTTTACAATTTGAATGGTGTAACAAAAGACATCTGGTAGAATCTCTAAACCTACACCACTACCAACAGATGTCGTCGGAATATACTTATAATCGTCTCCGTAAGATATCGAATTGTCCATAATATTTAATCCCCTTCCATTATTATCTTAGTTTCTCTTCCCTCCTCAAATTTATACTTTATTATCGTTTACACTTTTACCAACCATTTTAAACCTTCTATCTCTTGATTTTATATAAATACCATAAAGTCTCTGCAATAGTCTCGATATATAGCTTCTCTTCTTACATTAATATTTTCCTATGGGGAAACAATAATCAAACCTCTCTCCAAATGATTAAAGAATAATTAGTGTACGTATAAAAAAAAACAAAGGATGGCTTTTATAGTCATCCCTTGTTTTTATCATTCCATGTTTAATGTTTAACTAACCTTAAAAAGTCCTGCTCTCCAACTATTTCTAAAGGAATCCCCTTTTGGATTAAGTCCTCAGCCTTTTGCATTTTGGAGCTTTTTATCCCTTCTACATATTTCATAAGCGCTTGATCTCCAACTACTAAAAAATTTGTATCTATGTCAACGGTCCCTTTACAGGTAGCTCCACGGTCAGCTGCATATTTAGCTGCATTCGATCTTGTCATAGAATCCATTTTTCCTGTAAAAACAATATTTGCACCATAAAATGGATGACGAGTATTTTTCTCTATCTTGTCTGGAACTATAAAAGGAAGGGCCATGTCTTCCTTGCTCTTTTTTACTCCTGAAGGAGCTTTCTTAGTATCATGTGAACTATTAACTTTGATCTTGTGTAACAGAGACATTTCTTTTAATGAGCTGGTTCTTGTTTTTTTCATTGCTTCGATTGTTATTAATGCTGCAGCTCTTGCATCCTCCAATGCATCATGATGTTTGAATTGGATACTTAAATAGTTGGC
>NZ_JBAEAP010000081.1:0-2167 GCF_056205495.1 Psychrobacillus sp.
GTTTACTTAATATAGAAAATATGCTTTTAGTAGTTTGTTTGACTTTTTTCATCAATAAAATAACGGATCGTTTCAGCAATAAGCATGTATTACTAGTAGGTCTAGCCTTATATAGTATTGGATACATAACGATAACCTCTGCCAATACATGGTATATACTTATATGCTTTAATTTAATAGCTACGGTCGGCGAGTTAATATATTCCCCTGTTAGAAATGCCGAGCAAGCAAATATGATACCCGCAGACAAAAGGGGATCGTACTCCGCATTTTCCAACTTTTCATTTAGTGGGGCAGACTTAATCGCTCGCTCCACGATTATTATTGGGGCATTTTTGATACCGACCATGATGTCAGTATATATTGGAGTAATCCTTATGATTGGAATTGGTTTATTATATGCAGGCTTATTCGTAAGGAAACTAGTGGTAGTTGTATAATCTATTTTTCTCTCGTTTAAAATTTGTTTATAAGTCTTTAAAAGTATTTAAAGCGAGTAAGTGGACGTTAACTTGTCCAGTTACTCGCTTTTTAAATTGGAAAGCTGGTCATTTCTATATCTGGCAGACGCTTTTCGGAATTTTCCCCATTTTAAAATAATATTTTAAAAATTCAATTGTTTCTTATAATGTTATTTTATATACTGTAATTAATAATTATCAGAAAATTAAATTTAATGAAATGGAGGAGGGAATTATGCTAAGGAATATTATAAATGAATACTTGGTAGCTAAGAAGATACCGGGAGGCGTTATTCATGCTCAGCAAGGCAATGTAGTGCTATATAGGGACAGCTTTGGATCTTTCGTTACGAATACTGGTGAAGTAAAGGAAGTCACAATGGAAACTGTTTTTGATATCGCATCCTTAACAAAAATAGTTGCAACGTTGCCAGCCACGCTAGTTTTGCTAGACAAGGAACAGTTATCTTTAGATGATCCTGTTCAAAAGTATATTCCACATTTCCGATATCCAAATATTAATATTGAAAACCTTCTTTATCATAATAGTGGTCTACCTGCAGATTTATCCCCGCCAGTAAAAAGAGGAGAGGATAGAAATATTATTGAAGAGACACTTAATGCTGTTCCTATCTTTGAGCCTGGAAAAACAGTGATTTATAGCGATTTAGGAATGATTTTATTAGGAAAAATTATTGAGGAGGTGTCGGGAGAGTCTTTCGATAAATTTGTAGAGAGGGAAGTTCTCATACCAATGGGGATGAAGAATACGACATTTAATCCTAAAGAAGAAGTTAGAAATCTTATAGCAGCAACTGAATATATGAATGGGAGCTATGTTCAAGGAGTAGTACACGATGAAAAAGCATATATGTTAAATGGGGTATCAGGTAGTGCAGGATTATTCTCGTGTTTAGATGACCTTGTTCAATACGTGCATTACTGGTTACATCCGTCTGATCAAAATGTATTTAATCCTGCCTGGTTACAAGACTGTCATCAAAAACTTTTTAAACACAGGGGTCTAGGCTTTGAAGTATGGAATGGTAAAGATACCGAAGTAACAATCAGTACGGACTGGTCCATTGGCTCATTTGGACATACAGGATTTACTGGAACTTCCATATGGATAGATCCAAAAGAAAAACTATTTGTGGTGCTGTTAACCAATGCAATACATTACGGGAGGGAGGTTCCAAAGAAAGAGTTTAGACTGGAGATCCATGGAAGCGTTTACGAGACGTTTATAAAAAAGGAGAGTACTGATTATGAAAAGTTGGATTAAAAATGGTCTTTCAATTTTTTTGATTATGTTAGTTACCTTCATTATAGCTGCTTGTTCAGATGATAAAGAAAATGGTTCGTCCTCAACTGGCTCAAAGGGAGATGGAGACAAGGTTGCCACATCAGGTGAAAAGGAAACAGTAAACTTAACCATTGGAAGCTGGAGAACAGAGGATGTTTCGAAATATGAAAAAGTAATCGCACTTTTTAACGAAACACACCCGGAAATACAAGTAGAATTTAACCCGACTAAAAATACAGAATACAATACAGTGTTAAATACTGCACTTCAAGCAGGAGAGGGGCCGGACATTTTTCATTTAAGACCCTATGGTGCGGGATTAAAGCTAGTGGATGCTGGATTTGTAGAGCCGATTAGTGATTTAGAAGGGTTAGGTCAGTATTCAGATGAATTTCTAGCT
>NZ_JBAEAP010000082.1:0-2372 GCF_056205495.1 Psychrobacillus sp.
GCAGATAAAATATGCGTGATAGAAAATGGAGAGCTAGCAGAAGAAGGTTC
Source organism: Psychrobacillus sp. (assembly GCF_056205495.1). Taxonomy (NCBI): domain Bacteria; kingdom Bacillati; phylum Bacillota; class Bacilli; order Caryophanales; family Bacillaceae; genus Psychrobacillus; species Psychrobacillus sp. The sequence continues at coordinate 51 of NZ_JBAEAP010000082.1, forward strand.
TCATTCTGAACTCATGAAGAGTAAAGGTGTATATTATAATTTATTTCAAATACAACAACTAGATACTGTGGACTAACACACACACCCTATAAGGCGATTCTGTTCTTATTGGGTGTTTTTATTTACCTATTTTACAAAAAGTTGAAATATGACAAATGTTTCAAAAAATATAAAAAGTATTGCATAAAAAGTATGTATGTGTAAAATATCAATATGAACAAATATAAAGAAAATTTTAAATAATCTTGTAAAAAAGGAGAGTTATCATGGAACAAGGAAAAAAAGTGCTAGAAGTAAAAGGGCTTCAAACTTCCTTTTTTACAGATGATGGCGTCATTCCATCTGTCGATTATGTAGATTTCCATGTTAGAGAAGGGGAAATTTTAGGCATCGTTGGCGAATCGGGTTGTGGTAAAAGTGTTACCTCTCTATCTATCATGGGGCTAGTTCCTAGTCCACCGGGAAAAATCACCAATGGTGAAATCCTTTTTAAAGGTAAGGATTTAACAACCTTCTCGGAAAAAGAAATGAGAAAAATAAGAGGAAATGAGATTGCTATGATCTTTCAGGAGCCAATGACCTCTTTAAATCCATTATTTACAATTGGTAATCAGCTGATAGAAGCAATAACCCTACATAAGAAGGATTGGAGTAAGAAGAAGGCAAAGGACAGAGCCATTGACATGTTAAAGCTTGTTGGACTTCCCAGAGCAGAGGCACTTATGAAGGATTACCCACACCAGCTCTCCGGGGGGATGCGTCAGAGAGTCATGATTGCGATGGCTCTTGTATGTGACCCAGAAGTATTGATAGCTGATGAGCCAACCACTGCATTGGATGTTACTATTCAAGCTCAAATTCTAAAGTTAATGAGAGATTTGAACAAGAGGTTAAACACAGCAGTGCTCTTAATCACTCATGATCTTGGAGTAGTAGCAGAGACATGCGAACGAGTAGTAGTCATGTATGCCGGGAAAGTAGTCGAAGAGGGACTTGTGGAAACAATCTTTAAAGATCCACAACACCCATATACAAAAGGATTGCTCGCATCAGTTCCTGATATGAGATATAAGAAGCAACGATTATACTCCATCCCCGGCAATGTTCCGAAGCCAGGAACTATAACAACGGGCTGTCGATTTGCAGCCAGATGTGAATTTGCATTCGAGCGCTGTACTCAGGAAAATCCTCCTCTGTATGAAACATCGGAGGGACATAAAACAAGATGTTTCTTATATGATTCGAAGGAGGTAACAGATTATGACAGAGCCACTGTTAAAAGTTGACGGGCTTAAAAAGTACTTTCCCATTCGTTCCGGTTTGTTGTCAAAAAAAGTCGGCTATGTTAAAGCAGTAGACGATATTTCTTTCTTTGTAAACGAGGGAGAAACTCTAGGGATAGTTGGAGAATCCGGCTGTGGTAAATCTACTACAGGAAGAATGCTTATGAGATTACTAGAGCCTACAGAAGGTAAAGTGACCTTTGAAGGAAAAGAATTAACGTCAATCTCTGACTCTGCTATGCGTAAGGTTAGAAGAGATATTCAAATGGTGTTTCAGGATCCTTATGCCTCATTAAATCCTCGGCACACGGTTGAGAAAATTTTGATGGAGCCACTGATTGTTCATCAAATTGGAGATCCAAAAACTCGCAAACAAAAGGTTCATGACTTTTTAGAAATTGTAGGATTGAGCAGCTATCATGCAAAACGATATCCTCACCAGTTCAGCGGAGGGCAAAGGCAGCGTATTGGTATTGCGAGAGCTCTTATGACTAATCCAAAGCTGATTATAGCAGACGAGCCAGTTTCAGCACTTGATGTATCTATTCAAGCTCAAGTTTTAAATCTGATGCAGGACTTGCAAAAAGAATTGAAACTAACCTATATATTTATCGCTCATGACCTGGGGGTAGTACGCCACATCAGCGATCGGGTTGGAGTTATGTACTTAGGGAGAATGGTTGAGCTTGCACCTAGTGAAAGTTTATATGCGGAGCCGCTCCATCCTTATACAAAAGCACTTCTTTCTGCTGTGCCAGTACCAGATCCACAATTTCAAAGGGAGCAAATTATATTAGAGGGAGATATCCCAAGCCCTTCTAACCCGCCTACAGGTTGTACATTCCATACACGTTGTCCTTTTAAAATGGATGTTTGTACAACCGTTAAACCGAAGCTTGAGGAAGTTAAGAACAGTCATTTTGTTGCCTGGCATCTATATAACGAGGCAGTACAGCATTGATAATATAATTTTTGGAGGGGTCCATGTGAGAAAAAAGAAATTGTTATCATTTATGTTTTTAATGATACTTGCTGCATT
>NZ_JBAEAP010000083.1:0-4108 GCF_056205495.1 Psychrobacillus sp.
TACTCACGATTGCTATCATGGCTGGTACCATAATTTATAATCTGTTTAAATGGAATATCCAGGCTATAAGCACCGGGAATGCTATTTTAATATACAATACGTTCTTAATGATCATTCTCTGTTATTTCGTATTTTTCATCCCGTACAACATTTCATTTATGTATAGTGTGACATATTTTACCCTTACAATCACTGTTAGCATAATCGACTACTTTAGAAAAAGGTGATTAGAGACTGAAAAAGGAGAACTCAGATAAAGCGAGGGTGTAATATCTTCCACATCCTCCTTGTAGACCATTCTCTTTCTCGACTGCTTCATGATTGTATTTACATAGATTAACTTATTCTGCAGATTTATCGGATAAACCTTTTTGAAGCTTTAATTCCTATACTTATATTCATAAAAAAAGACCATCCGTATTTGAACTGGATGGTCTTTTGGTATTTAACTAACTATTAATATGGGTTTGGCTGGTAGGAATAATTTGGCGTTATCTTTTCATTGTTATAAGGCTTGTGAAAGACATGGGTTGTTGCTGGTGACATCGGTGGGATGAGCCAAGCCCAGTTCCCAGTGACGTCTCTCCCTGCATCCCTTTCTATTTCCTCAAACTTTTTAAATTGATGAGCAGCAGTATGATGATCCACGATACTCACCCCGTCCTCCTTAAAGGAATATAAAACAGCAGCATTCAGTTCGACCAATGCGCGGTCCTTCCAAAGAGAAGCATTCGATTTCGTGTTCAAGCCCATTCGCTTAGCAATAGTAGGTAGCATATTATACCGATAATCATCCGCAAGATTTCGTGCACCTATTTCTGTTCCCATATACCAGCCGTTAAATGGAGCAGCAGCATACGTAATCCCGCCAATATCCAGCTTCATGCTAGAAATCATCGGAACGGCATACCATTTTAGCTGAAGGTTTTGAAACCAATCCATTTCTGGATGTCGAAAAGGAACCTCTAAAATATACGAATCAGGAATGTCAAAAACCTTTGGAGACTGATTATTCACTTGAATGACAAGCGGGAGCACATCAAAGTTTGTCCCCTTCCCTTTCCAGCCAAGCCCCTCGCATACTTTCGTAAAAGTAAGGGAATCAGAATCTCCTATGACTCCATCCTCGGTTTCATAGCCAGCATAACGAATGAGCTGGTGATTCCAAACACGAACATCTTTCGGAGAAAAAATAGTAATCGTCGGTCTGATTCGGCCGTCGTTCGTAGCGTGCTCAATATGGTCAAGCAATGCCTTGAAAATGTCTTCTTCTCTACATAAATCTCGCTTATCGAAAACAGTCAGGCTTTGCCAAAATAAACGACCAATGCATTTATTGCTGTTCCGCCAAGCAACCTTAGCACCGAACTCCAGCTCCTCGGTTGTATGTACATATGTGCCCCTGCGATTAATTTCATCTTCTATTTCTTCCAGGCGAGCAACCATCTCACGTTCCTCTTTACCTGTCTCTATGTAATAAAGTCTTATAAATTCCTGCGCTTCAGTTAACATGATCATAGCCCCTCCCACTATCTCTTCCATCTTAGTGGAATGGAGCAGTCCCAAGCAAGTACCTCAGTATAGGGAGATGTGAGGAATTTATGACACCCCAATTAGGATTAAAAGAAAAAACTATATACTACCAACTCTGGAATATGATAAAATCAGATTAACTTCAAAACCCGGTCTTGTAGCTCAGTTGGGAGAGCACCACCTCGACAAGGTGGGGGTCGCTGGTTCGAGACCAGTCGGGACCATATATTAATAGTAGCCATAACCCTTGTTATCACAAGGTTTGTGGTTTTTTTTATTTACACGAAGAATATTTTAATTTTTGTAGTTGGGGTTAAAATGGGGTTAAAATCTAAGTAAAATAAATATAAATCTTATTAATACATAGGAAATAATTATATCCCCCTTTTATATATTTGCGTTACAAAGGAATTTGATAATTTAAAATGAATCTAAAAAATGAGCTGGAAAATATATCCCCAAGCTCATTTTCTATGATTTTGTTTTTTGACTAACGCACCCGTAGCACAAAATAATATGCTTTATTTTCTGTGCATTACAAATTGAGATTTGCTATATTTAAACTTATTTTTCTCGTAAAATGGAATTAAATCCTCTTCACAAAACAGACTAATTACATCAATGTGAGATAGTTCCATTAACAATTGTGATACAATTTTCGTCCCAATACCTGACTTTTGAAATTCTGTATGTAATACAACATCTTCAATATAAGCCCTAAATTTACCGTCCGATACAGCCCTAGCAAATCCTATTAAAACATCACCTTTCCACGCACCAACAGATATTTCCCGTTTTAACATTTCTTCAATATCTTGTTCTTTTCTATCTTCCCACCAACCTGCATCATTATAAAGTCTAATAAGTTCAGTTGCTTTTATTGGTTTCTCAATAAAACTCTTAACCTCCACTTTCAAACTACCATCCCCCATGATTTTTCATTATATTACCTCTTACTTTATATTGATATTCTTGAATTAGCGTGCGTTAGAGTAAGATCTTTCACAAACTCGATTTTACCAAAAATCAATCGTTAGCTGAATAAGATACTCTGCAGTTATACCTCGCGTTTCAACCATTCTTCGAATGTCATCATCTTAAAATCTTCTGGAAAATCTAATCTAATCGGTGTGATGAACTCAATTGAGTTACCATCCGGATCATCAAAATAGATTGCAGCATGTGCATGTGGATTATTAGGTAACACAAGTGGTTGACGGTATTCATTAAAGCCAAATGAAGTACGAATAGCTATCCCTTTTTCATTTAACCATTTCTTAGCCAAAATGACATCCTCTTTATCTACTCTAAATGCAATATGACGTATAGAAGGGTGATAAGGTATCTCAACTTTGTCACTTTCCCATAAACCAAGCCAACTTTCTCCTTTAACAATCCAGAAAAAAGCTAGGTTGTCTTGTTTATAGGCTTTTTCTAATCCCAGATTTTGATAAAATAAAATCGATTTTTCTAAGTTACTAACTGGTAAATGTGCTTCATATAAAGAATGCATTTTTATTGATTGGTACCGTCCCAACCGTAATTGAAATTATAGCTTGATTATTGATTTGAGTTACAAATTCCTCTAAACTTCCTACGGATCCGTTAGCTGTAATTTTTTCATTATTTTTCAGTCCAATTGTTAACAAATTGTTTCCTCCTTATTTTCTTACAAAATTGTTATTTACCCATGCGACTATATCGATTTCTTTTTGTCTTAGCCCTTCATTAAGCTGATATTGAGAAGCATAGTTCATGTTTGCAACCCAAGTGGTAGTAGCTACTGGATATCCTCCTTGTTGTAATGAAGACGCGTTTAAAGTTGAATTGACCGTTACCCCTGTATTAAATTGGCTTACTCCCCCTTCCACACGAAAGCCTTGTTGGGCTACCAAAGGTGAGTTTGGAACATAAACACCATAATAGCCGTTTGCTCTTAATCCCATTGAACCGTTGGAAGCTACGCTTAATCCATTGGCATCTATTGAACTGATTACATGAGAGCCTGCAACTGCAGTCATTGTCAAAGTAGAACCAGTTCCTCTTCCTACCACAAAAGAACTACCGTAAATATTTCCTCCATCTATAACCGTTTGTCCAGGAGTATTTAAGTTTGTTACTGTAACAAGCCCCTGTAGGTTAAGATTTTGAGCTAAAGCAGATATTGCGTATGGATCCTGAGTAACTTTAGATGTAATTGTTTGTCCATTAAAATCCCGTATTTCTACTTTCGATTGAATTTGACTAGCTTGGATATTAATAGAAGATTCAGCTTCTCCCACCCGATTATTTAGACTGCTTACTGAAAGAGATATATTATCGGCTTTCAAAGTCATTGCAGCTATCGATTCATTTACCGCTTCCACTTCCAATGTTATTTGTTCGTTCGTTTGTTCAATACGAGAACGGAATTCTTTTCTATTTTCATCAATTTCTACTTTTTGTGAGATTAATATGTCGGAAGTATTCTTTGGTAATGTGTTACCTAAAACAACCTTAATTACAGTCAATCTACCGCTCCTAAATCCTTTAGTGAGTTTTAGTATTCGGGTCTGGAATTCAATTCCTAAAGGCT
>NZ_JBAEAP010000084.1:0-5683 GCF_056205495.1 Psychrobacillus sp.
TGACTCACTAGGTCATGTTACAGGAGACCTGCTATTACAAAAGGTTTCTAAAAGAATGAAAAAGTTCTATAACAAAGGTGCCAAGATTTATAGGATGGGCGGGGATGAGTTTGTTATCCTTTTAGAGGATGACTATTATTCTTGTAGAGACTCATTAAGTAATGCCCAGCTGTTGTTAAAAGAAATTGAAAAGCCTTTTAGCATTCATGAAATGGAGCTATACATTTCATGCTCTATTGGAATTTCCTGCTTTCCTGAACACGGTGATAGTTATAATGCTTTACATAGAGCTGCAGATTTAGCGTTAAATGAATCGAAAGATAAAGGGAAGAGAACAGCAGTCTTGTATACATCTGAATATGAAAAAGGGTATATAGATAAATTGTCTTTAGAGAGTGATATTCGAATGGGACTTAAAAAGAACGAATTCTTTCTAGTCTACCAACCGAAATTAAATCTAATTACCAACAAGGTTCAAGGCTATGAAGCTCTTATTAGATGGAATAGAAAGGGAAAAAATATTATTCCTCCGAATGAGTATATTCCATTTGCAGAAGAGACAGGGCTAATTATTCCTATTGGTAGGTATGTTCTTAAGGAAGCATGTAAGCAAGCTACACAATGGTTAAAAGAGGGATTGTCTTTTAGTACAATATCAGTGAATATAAGTCCAGTTGAGTTAAATCAAAATGACTTTACAGAAAACGTAAAATATATTCTTCATGAGACCGGCCTTCCACCACATTGTCTAGAATTAGAAATTACGGAAAACATTCTAATGAAAAATATAAGGAAGCTGTCTAGTATATTGGAGGAATTAAAACAACACGGTGTTCGACTTGCAATGGATGATTTTGGTTCCGGCTTTTCAAATTTCCGTTATTTAAAGGAACTCCCTATACATACGTTAAAAATAGATCAAGTCTTTATGAATCAAATCATAGAAAAAAGAGACGAAGTAATAGTGTCGTCTATTATAAAAATAGGTAAAAGTCTTGGTTTAGAAGTAGTAGCAGAAGGTGTGGAAACAGAGGAAGTCATCCAGTTTTTAAAGCTGCATAATTGTGAAATTGTCCAAGGTTTCTATTATTCCAAGCCTCTTCGTGTGGAGGACGTACCGGGCTTTAAGCTATTGGCTTCGCAAATATAAAATTATATGGGGATTTTTGAGAATTAGCGAACTCCTACTAAAGTAAAAATACCTTGAGATTCACTTCTCAAGGTATTTTTACTTTAGCAAATGGGATGAAAGTCTTTGATGCAATGGATATAAAAAGAAGAGACTAGTCCGTAGCCTCTGTATTTGAAGTGTAAGGTAACTGAATAGTCACCGTAGTTCCTTGTCCTTTTTGGCTTTCAATGGCAATCGTTCCACCATGTTCAGCAATAATTTTTTCAGAAATCATCATTCCAAGGCCTGTCCCGTTAATCTTAGTAGAGAAAAATGGATCGAAAATTTTCTCTACAACCTGCTTGTCCATTCCTACTCCATTGTCTCTAATTTTAATAAGGATAATATCCTGGGGCTCGATGGAACAGCTAATATGGATTTTGCCATTGTCAGAAATTGCCTCTATCGCATTTTTCACTAGATTAATAAGTACTTGCTTCATCTGACCCTCCTCACCGTAAAGGTGTATCGGACCTTTTATAATATCAGTAGTCAAAAATATCCCATTCAAGTTAATCTCGGGTTGAAATAAAACGAGAAGGTCATCTAATGTTTGAGTTAAATCATACTTCTTTGGCAATTTTGCGTGTGGCTTTGCTAATACTAGGAATTCACTAATAATGTAATTGATTCTTTCAATTTCGTTTTCAATTACTTTCGTGTAACGGTAATAGGGCTGAGTAGGGTCCCCATTCATAATCTGCATAAAGCCAGATATAACTGTAATAGGGTTTCGAATCTCATGAGCTACTCCAGCAGCCATTTCCCCAGCAACTTTTAGCTTTTCTGATTGCAGTAATAAATTCTCAGTTTCTTTTTTAAAGCTTACGTCTCTACTAATAATAGAAAGAGCAATGAGCTCGTTTTGATAATCATAAATAGGAGAAAAGGTGATTTGGGCATCAAAATAAGTTCCATCTTTTTTTCGATCAGTTGTTTCGAGGAAATGATAGCTGGCCCCTTTTAATACCTCTTGTTTTCTTGCTTCATCTAGCTGATATTGCGGAGACAAAATAGAAATACTTTTTCCTATTACTTCTTCTCTTTTCCAACCATATAAATCCTCAAAGGCCGGATTTACCTCTATTATTTTATTGTCTTTATCAAATACGGTAATACTATCCTTTGCATTGTCAAAAAAAAGCTGTAAATAACTTTCTCGCGAATATTGCTCTTTTCTCATAAAAGTGTTTAGTTCGGAAATCTTATTCCAATATTTACGGTCAAAGTATGTATTTAAGATGGAAGTGAAAATAAGTATAGCTAAAAGTAGTATAAAAGCAATTAAATCTTCTGAGGACAAAATATATGTATAGTCATCATATTTATAATAGATGAGACCAAGAATTTCAATGATAGTTATAAAGAATAATAATATTCTAGGACCGATGTTGGAAGAGATGACTGCGATGTATATTGGGTAAATAAAAAATACAATCATAACTACGCTGTCACTGTATATATTCAAGATTAAAAGATAAAGATTGAGTGTTATAAACAAAATGTATTGGATAATTGGGTTCTCTGAGTTTACCCAACATAACAACGACAATATGAGTAGGTATACAATCCCAGCGTATAGATAAATTAATAGGTCCTTGTTATGTAAAAGTGTTGCCAGAATAATATGGCATACGGTAAAACAGGAAAAAATAATGAAAAACAATTTATTTTTATCTTTCGTAATATTAATATATTCCATTTTTCCCACCTCCTATCAGATTAGATACTTCTTATATTAGCCTATTTAGAGGTATCTGAAAATACAAGATTTTGATAAGATGGAGTAAGAATAAAGGAGGAGTCATTATGTCATACAAATTTCAAGAGCAAGAGACTGTCTCTTTGCTAAAACAATTAGTGGAAATTCCTAGTCCTTCCGGTTATACAAAGGACATCATGGACTTTATGGAGCAGTTTTTAAAGGATATTGATGTGAATTATACTAGAACTAATAAGGGAGCGCTTATTGCCACCATTACAGGTGAAAATGATACTAAACATCGTTTACTGACAGCACACACCGATACTTTGGGAGCTATGGTTAAGGAAGTGAAGTCTTCTGGCAGATTGAAGCTTGCAATGGTAGGTGGCTTTAACTGGAACGCAGTAGAAGGTGAGTATTGCACAATCCATACAGCAGATGGAAGAAAAATACGGGGCACCATTCTCATGCATCAAACAACAGTTCATGTATATAAAAATGCGACTACGCTCGCTCGTGATGAGCAAAACATTGAGGTACGAGTAGATGAGATAGTAAAAAATGCTAGTGAAACAAGAGAGTTAGGTATAGAGGTTGGGGATTTTGTTTCATTCGATCCTCGATTTGAGCAAACGGAATCAGGCTTTATCAAGTCACGTCATTTAGATGACAAAGCAAGTACGGCCCTTTTACTCCAACTAATGAAAGCTATTAAAGAAAATAAATGGACGATTCCTTATACAACACACTTTTATATTTCTAATAATGAGGAAATTGGATTTGGGGGCAATTCTAACATTCCAGAACAAACAGTGGAATATATAGCAGTCGATATGGGCGCAATAGGCGATGGACAAGCCTCGGATGAGTATACTGTTTCCATTTGCGCAAAAGATTCCTCTGGGCCGTATCATTACGAATTAACCCGAAACCTAGTAGAACTAGCTAAGGCAGAAGGAATCGATTATAAGTTAGACATCTATCCATACTATGGTTCTGATGCTTCTGCTGCAATAAGAGCAGGTTTTGATGTCAAGCATGCATTGTTTGGACCAGGAATCGAAGCGTCGCATGCATATGAAAGAACGCATATTCAATCATTAGAAAATACAGCGAAGCTATTGTATTCTTATATACAATCTGAAATTCTGTAATGGATACTAGTAGACATTTTTACGATTAATTTGTAAAATTGTCTGCTAGTTCTTTTTTTACTTGTATTTTTGCTAGTAAATCCATATGATAAAAAAGTGAATAAGAAGGAGATATACAAATATGGACAAACAATTACAAGAAGAAATACTTAAGAGAAGAACCTTTGCAATAATTTCCCACCCGGATGCTGGTAAAACGACTATAACGGAAAAGCTTTTATATTTTGGAGGAGCTATTCGTGATGCAGGTACAGTAAAGGGGAAAAAATCGGGGAAATTTGCAACTTCAGACTGGATGGAAATTGAAAAGCAACGTGGGATTTCTGTAACATCCTCTGTTATGCAATTTGACTTTAATAATTGTCGTATAAATATATTAGATACACCTGGACATCAGGACTTTAGTGAAGACACTTATAGAACATTGATGGCTGTGGATAGTGCAGTAATGATTGTAGATGCGGCCAAAGGGATAGAGGCTCAAACATTAAAACTATTTAAGGTTTGTCGCATGCGCGGTATTCCTATCTTTACTTTCATTAACAAATTAGACCGACAAGGTAAAGAACCTCTTGAATTAATGGAGGAGCTAGAGGAAGTACTTGGAATTCAATCCTATGCAATGAATTGGCCTATTGGTATGGGAAAAGAATTTTTAGGGATTTATGATCGTTACAATCATCGAATTGAGCAATTCCGCACAGAGGAATCTGAAAGATATCTTCCGTTAGATGATGAGGGAGAATTAGCTGTCGATCATTCTATGAAAGAAACATCTTATTATACGCAAGCTATGGAAGATATAATGTTGTTAAACGAAGCAGGGAACGATTTTGATAAGGAAAAAGTACTTTCTGGTGATTTAACACCTGTATTTTTTGGTAGTGCATTAACTAACTTTGGTGTGCAAACCTTCCTAGAAACATACCTTCAGTTTGCTCCAACTCCACAGCCGAGAATGACAGATGTTGAAGAAGAAGTAAATCCTTTAAACGAAGATTTTTCTGGTTTTATCTTCAAGATTCAAGCGAATATGAATCCTGCTCACCGAGATCGAATAGCATTTGTACGTATCGTTTCGGGGAAATTTGAACGTGGAATGACTGTTACTCTGGCACGTACTGGAAAAACGTTTAAAGTCACTCAGTCTACTCAATTTTTAGCTGATGACCGTGAAACAGTGGAAACTGCAGTAGCAGGAGATATTATTGGTCTTTATGATGTTGGGAATTATCAGATTGGCGATACGGTTGTTGGAGGGAAAAAAGCATTTAATTATGAAAAGCTTCCTCAATTTACGCCAGAAATGTTTGTAAAGGTTACTGCTAAAAATGTATTAAAATCTAAGCATTTCCATAAAGGTATCATGCAGCTTGTACAAGAAGGTGCAATTCAATTTTACAAAACACTTCATACAGAAGAAGTAATTCTTGGTGCAGTTGGCCAGCTTCAATTTGAAGTATTCGAGCATCGTATGAAAAACGAGTATAATGTAGAAGTTCGTATGGAGCCAATTGGTTCGAAGGTAGCCCGTTGGATTGAAAACGAAGAAGATGTAAAAGAATCGATGACAGGTCCAAGAAGCATGCTAGTAAAAGATCGTTATGATCACTATGTATTCTTATTTGAAAATGAATTTGCAACTCGCTGGTT
>NZ_JBAEAP010000085.1:0-6266 GCF_056205495.1 Psychrobacillus sp.
CCGCTACGAACGGACGCTTTCCGCGGGCACGGCTTCAGCCGCTTCCCTCGCTGCGCTCAGTCCAGGGTCTTCAGCTCGCGCTGTTCCCGCTGGAGTCGCCGTTCTTCGCTCCAATCAACGGGGCCTCCTATAAAATGAATGTGGTGATGGATATGATGAAGAATAATCAAACCAATGAACGCGAACAATTAGAAATCTTGACTATTGAACAGTTGGTACCACAAGACCATCTTGTTCGTAAGTTAGATGCGGCAATTGATTTTTCCTTTATCTATCCTTTGGTTGAAAACCTTTATTCGACAATAGGGAGACCTAGTATTGACCCAGTGGTACTTATCAAGATGACTTTTATCCAATATACCTTTGGTATGCGGTCCATGCCCCAAACCATTAAAGAGATTGAAACCAACATGGCATACCGATGGTTTCTAGGCTTTGGTTTCCATACCGAGGTTCCCCATTTCTCAACTTTCGGGACTATGTCCGTCGTTTTGCAGACACAGATCTATTCGAGCAGATTTTCTACAGAGTATCAAAGGAGCTCGCAGATCGTGGGCTCCTAAGCCCGGATCATGTCTTTATTGATTCGACCCATGTGAAAGCTAGTGCGAATAAGAGAAAGTTCGAGAAGAAGGTTGTTCGTAAAGAGACGCGGACTTATGAAAAGAGGTCCATGCTTTTCCCGGTCGAGGTTGAGCTCCTCCTGGACCAGCTGGACCTGGAAAACGCCAAAAATGGCGTAAAACAAAATCGAGAGCTGAATTAGCTCTTTTTCCAGAATGTAAACTGTGATAATAGCAAAGGGTTGGAAATCGTTTCGATTTCCAACCCTTTTGTCTACAGTCTGAAGCATGGATATGAAATCCATGCTTTTTTAACATTAGAATAGTTTTAAGTATTCTCCATATCCTTCTTTCTCTAGCTTGTCCTTGGGAACAAAACGCATAGCAGCTGAATTAATACAGTAGCGTAAGCCTGTTTCTTCTTTTGGACCATCAGGGAATACGTGGCCAAGATGAGAGTTTGCTGTTTTACTTCTCACTTCTACTCTTCTCATACCATGAGAATCATCAAAATGCTCAGTTACCTCGTGGCTCTCGATTGGTCTAGTAAAGCTTGGCCAGCCACATCCAGCATCATATTTGTCCTTGGAATGAAATAATGGTTTGCCTGAAACAACATCTACATAAATCCCTTCATCAAAATGCTTATCGTATTCTCCTTGAAAGGGTGGCTCTGTTCCATTTTGCTGAGTCACATAATACTGCATTTCAGTTAATTTATCCTTCATTTTGTAACCTCCTATTGTTTTCAACGAAGTTTGCTCTACCTGAACCAACAAAGTATCTATTATAATGACTTGGATTCTTTTTATAATAGTCTTGATGATATTCCTCTGCCTCATAAAACTCAGATGCAGGCAAAATTTTGGTAGCTATTTTTTTCGGAAATCGTCCAGAGGCATTTAAAGAAGCCTTAGATTGTTCTGCTTTTTCTTGCTGCTCTTCATTATGATAAAAAATAGCTGTTTGATAGGAAGATCCCTTGTCGAAAAATTGCCCTTCTTCATCTGTTGGATCGATGTTCAGCCAAAATATATCCAGTAGTTGATCGTAAGAAAATTTTTCCGGATCATACGTAATTTGAACTGCCTCATAGTGTCCGGTAGCATTTGAACACACTTGTTCATAAGTAGGGTTAGGTAAATTACCACCCGTATAACCGGAAACAACTTTTTCAATGCCGTCATAAGAATCAAACGGTTTTACCATACACCAAAAACAGCCACCTGCAAATGTTGCTTTTTCCATTTTATATCCCTCATTTCGATGGAACTATAATTTCTAAAACAATTTTGTCTTCTTGAAGATTCAATTCCTTCGCTCGAACATTCACTCCAGACGCCATAGGAATACTAGCCAACTGAATTAAAACTTCTTCTTCATCAGGCTTCACTACCATCCAGCGAGGAAGGTCTATTGAATCTCGTAATAACTTTAACACAGTATCGGGTGGTAATTGAAGCTGTCCGACTTCAACCGACGATTGCTCCAAACGAATATTCCCATTCTCTTCGACAAAAGGTTCGAAATACATCTTTACGGGAAGAGTTAATGAGAAAATGGTTAACTCAGAGCTTAAAATAATTTGCTCCTCTACACTCAATTGAAGGGGAATAGGTTTATCATCCATCGCTGTAGCTATAAAAGTATTTGCTATTCCCTGAAAATCTTCCTTAGAGACATTTACAGTTAATACATGTCCGGAAGGGTCAGGTGTAGTAATACTTTCAACATCAACATTTTCCGTTGGAGATGTAATCCAGTAAAAAAGGGTTCCTATACTCCCTGCAATGATTAATAATAATAAAAAAAAGGCAATCATCCACTTATTCATCTAAACCAGCTCCTCAAAAGAACAATTCCCTACTTTGCTCATCTATCAAACCACAATTTTCTAAAGAATTTACTACGTTATCTACTATCAGCTCATATCCCTTGCTGTTGGGATGAAAAAAATCGGTATGATAGACTAAGTTTGCATTAGAATCAAACAAAGTATCAATAGGTGCGTAACAAGCATTTGTATTACTATATGATAGCGATTCTATAGTGTCGTTCCAGTCTGTTATGATTTGATCTACTTCGCTCGTTTCATCTGTAACTATGGTAATAGGGTTATAAATTCCAATCATTATTATTGGAGCACTACTATTAACCTCTCGAATTTGCTCTAAGATTTCATCATAATTTCGCTCAAAACGCTGCAATTCCTTTTGAAATGCTTCAATCTGAAGGTTAAAGAGATCTTTTCTAAATACCTTCATGACATCATTTCCACCAATGGTAATGGTGATTAAATCTGCTTTACGAAGTTGATGATCGATTTCTCCATCTTTTAACAACTTTAGAAGCTGGTCACTTCGTCTTCCTCTTTTAGCAGTATTGGTTAATACGACATCTTCTATTCCCTTGTATTCTAAGATTTGATTTTTTAATCTTCCAACATACCCATTCTTCTTCAGTTCATCTCCTACCCCTTGTGTAAGAGAATCTCCAAGACCAACAAGTTCTAATGTTCTCGGGAAAAATTCAGGTGGAATAATATATTCTTCAAATAAGACCGTTTCCTTTATCGGAAAGCTAACTTCTTCTATTTTTTCTGGCGCACAACTAGCTAATAGAGAAATACAAACAAGAATGATTAATAATTTATATTTCATATCTAACCCCTTTATTTAAATCCGCTTATATACAAGATGGTGTAAAACTATAAATAAAAGCAGGGAAAATTTGATCTTCCCTGCTTTTGGCATTATTCTGTCATATACATAAATCCAATGGCACCTGGACCAGTATGCGTACTAATCACCGGGGAAGTAAAGGACACTTGAATATCTTTGAAACCCGAGTCTTTTATTAATTCCATTAAGGGTGTAGCCATAGACAAACCATTAGCATGAGAAATACCTACCGCTTTTACAACTTTCCCGTTAGTGTCTTCCATAAACTGTTTAAACAAATAGTTTACTACTTGCTTATGACTTCTAGCTTTTGCCACAGGAGTATAAACTCCATTCGCAAGGCTCGCAATGGGTTTAATAGAAAGTAATGATCCAATCATTGCTTTTCCTTTTCCAATACGTCCACCTTTAACTAAATTATCCAAAGTATCTACTACTACATATAGATCAGTTTTAGTGCAGATGTCTAAAACCTTTTCAACAATTGCATCTTTTGTAGCTCCATTAGCAGCCATTTTAGCAGCTTCTTCTACCTGGAAATATAAAGCAAAGGAGATAAACTTGGAGTCAATAACAGTCACATCAGAATCTGTCAGGTCAGCAGCTGTTTGAGCAGATTTAACAGTACCACTCATGCCACCGGTCATATGTATTGAGATAACTTGATCTCCATTCTTACCAAGCCTATCGTATAGCTCTTTGAACACCCCTACTGCAGGCTGGGAGGACTTAGGAAGTTCTTTAGAAGTACTCATCTTTTCTAAAAATTCTTCTGGTTGAATATTAACCCCATCAATATATGACTCCCCATCAATCTGAATCGTCAAAGGTACTACATGTATATTATACTTTTCAATTATCTCTTTAGTTAAATCAGCTGTAGAGTCTGTAACTATATGAACCTTTGGCACTGTATATCCCTTCCTTCCTAAGTATATTATAAGAAGAAAGATGTTAATCTGTAAACTATTTATGCCTACATTGAAGCTCATTAATCTTATTTGCGATAATTGTATGTAAGTCTTCTTTTATTTGTTCTGAATTATTTACTTGAATCGTTTCTTTACTATATGAAGGAAGGATGCTAATTTGAACATGTGCTGGACTAATTTTATTATTATTTTTCTCCATAATATTAGAGGTTCCATGAATCGCGATAGGAACAATAGGAACATCTGCGTCTTTAGCAATACGGACAAATCCCGATTTGAAGGCTCCTATCCCTTGTCCCTTACTTCTAGTTCCCTCCGGAAACATTAAAATAGAATGACCGTTTTGTAATTGTGATACTGTATCCTGAATTGATCGATAACTACTTTTTCGGTTTGTCCGGTCTAAAAACACACAATTCATTTCTTCCATCCATTTAGGAATTAGTGGAATTTTTTTAACCTCGATTTTAGAAATAAACCCAAACGGCTTAGGGATATGGGCTAACAAAGTAGGAATATCAAAGTTCCCTTCATGATTGCTTACAAATAAGACAGCTCCATCAGGAAGATTTTCCGATCCTTCTACAGTAAATTCACTTTTTGTTCGTTTTAAAATACCCCCAGCCCATTTTTGCGGTACTTCGTGGACAAGCAAGTCATATTGCTCTACTGAGAGTACGCCTTTTTTAGACTTAATTTTGTTGAGTTTTTGAATGCTTATTGGTAAGTAGCCAAACAAAAATCCAAAAGTTCTTAAAGAAGAAAACAACTTATTCACTAACCTTTCTATCGTAAACCAAATATACGTAAGTTATTCCGTCAGATGTCTTCATCTCTTCCGACTTCTCAGTAAGTACCCATTCATCGGAGCTATATGGTGGGAAGTAAGTATCACCTTTGAATGTTTGTTGAATGAATGTGATATATAGTCTGTCCGCTTTTGGTAGGATTGCTCTAAAAATCTGCTCTCCTCCAATTACCATAACCTCGTCGTGGTGACTCTTCGCCAATTCGATTGCATCCACTAAATTGTTTACTACCTCTGCTCCCTCGACTTTATAAGAGGAGTTTCTAGTAACAATTATACTTTTTCTACCTGGTAATACTTTCCCAATCGATTCATATGTATTCCGTCCCATAACCATTGCCTTGCTCATTGTTTTTTCTTTGAAATATGCTAAATCACCAGGTATATGCCAAGGCAAGTCTTTGTTATAGCCAATTACTCGGTTTGGATCATGTGCTACGATTAGTGATATCATCAATATTCTCTCCTTTATACAGCAATTGGTGCTTTGATTTTTGGATGCGGATCATAGCCTTCTATAGAAATGTCTTCGATTTCAAAATCAAAGATGGAAGCTTTTTCTTCATTTAAGACTAATGTCGGTAAAGCACGCGGTGTTCGCGATAATTGTGTTTCAACCTGTTCAAAGTGATTCAAATAAATATGAGCATCACCTAAAGTATGTACGAAATCTCCAACTTCTAACTTACATTCTTTTGCTATTAAATGAACAAGTAAAGCATAGGAAGCTATATTAAAAGGAACTCCTATTTTCTTTTCGTTAGCTAAATTTTGATGAATCGCATGCCTTATAAGGAATTCCATCTATTTAGAATGGATTCATCAAAAAAAAATAATGAATCCTTTCGTTAAAGTATGCTTCAAGCTTATTTAAATACTCTACTTATATTAAAGCTAATCAGTTCATTTTCATCTATATATGTAACTGAACTTAAATAAAAATATTTTGTCCGTAAAGATTCTAATAACATTTTATTATCTGGAATATTTTTAATAGTTCTATTCATTTTTCCTACTTCAGATAACTTTACATGTTCTGTTTTTAAACTCGATACGATTTCTAAATACTTTCCTGAGGTATCTATAACTCCATCCAACCCAAATAGCAACATTTTTGCAACTAGAGCTTCATCTCTTATTGAGCTAATTATGAAACTAAACTGCTCGTATTTGATGCTAGTCATATTTATTTTTACAATACATTGAGCAATCATATAAATTAAATGAGGATCTAGATTCTTCAAGTTATTTAGACCGCCTATAACTTCCTTCTTAAGTTCAT
>NZ_JBAEAP010000086.1:0-4381 GCF_056205495.1 Psychrobacillus sp.
TTACACACTCCGATCTCACCATATCCATAAGAAAACTCGGCCCAATATGAGCCGAATTTTCTGTTATGCATTTACTTTAAGTTTTTTGAACTCTTCTGTAAGCATTGGAAGAACTTCAAACAAGTCTCCAACAATTCCATAATCAGCAACCTTGAAGATATTTGCTTCAGGATCCTTGTTAATTGCTACAATAATTTTTGAGTTAGACATTCCTGCTAAATGCTGAATTGCTCCTGAAATACCAACAGCAATATAAAGATCCGGAGTTACCACTTTTCCTGTTTGACCGATTTGTAGTGAATAATCACAGTAGTCAGCATCACAAGCTCCACGAGAAGCTCCAACTGCACCGCCTAATACGTCAGCAAGCTCCTTCAATGGTCCGAAGCCTTCCTCACTCTTCACTCCACGTCCTCCAGCAATAACAACCTTCGCTTCAGATAAGTCAACACCTTCAGAAGATTTGCGTACTACTTCTTTAATAACAGTACGAAGGTTTGTAATTTCTACTGATAACGATGAAACGTCGACAGATTTACTATCGTCTTTTGCAAGTGGAGCAATGTTATTAGGACGAACAGTTATAAAATCGATTCCGTCTTTTACTTTTACTTTTTCAAATGCTTTTCCAGAATAAATTGGACGAATATAAACTGCATCATCCCCTTCTCCTTCAATAGCCGTTACGTCAGAAACTAATCCGATTTGTAATTTACCAGCAATTTTTGGTGATAAATCTTTTCCTAAAGCAGTATGACCAAAAACAATAGCTTCTGGATTTTCTTGTTCAACTACTGCCATAAATGCTTGACCATAGCCATCAGAAGTATATTGCTTTAAATGTGGATGTTCTACCGTAATGACACGGTCTGCACCATATTTCCCTAGCTCAACAGCTAAGTCCTGGACTGCATCCCCTAATAATACTGCTACTACTTCTCCACCATCAGAAATTTGCTTTGCTGCAGCGATTGATTCATATGATACGTTACGAAGTGCACCTTCACGTGCTTCCCCTAAAACTAATACTTTTTTAGACATGATTTGTTCCTCCCATTTTATAAATGATTCGAACCCTCTTTAATTTCGAGATGTTCATAGATTACTAGAAACTAAATGTTATACTACTTTCGCTTCTGTATGAAGAAGGCTCACTAGCTCTTTCACTTGATCAGCTAGATCTCCTTCTAATACTTTTCCAGCTTCCTTTTTAGGAGGTAAGTAAATTTCGATTGTTTCTGTTTTAGCCTCTACATCATCTTCGTCAATATCAAGGTCATCTAATTCTAGTTCTTCTAAAGGTTTTTTCTTCGCCTTCATAATACCTGGTAAAGAAGGGTAGCGTGGTTCGTTCAAACCTTGCTGTGCAGTAACTAAAAGAGGTAATGATGCCTCTAAAATTTCTGTATCCCCTTCAACGTCACGTTTGATTGTAGCAGTTGTTCCGTTGATTTCAAGGTTTGTAATTGTAGTTACGTAGTTGATACCCAATAGTTCTGCAACACGTGGTCCAACTTGACCTGAACCGCCATCGATCGCAACGTTACCTGCTAAGATTAGATCTGCATCCTTGTCTTTTAAGTATTCCGAAATAATATGAGCCGCTGTGAACTGGTCCATTTCTTCTATGTCGTCTTCTGTATTGATCAGTACTGCTTTATCAGCACCCATCGCTAAAGCGGTACGTAATTGTTTTTCTGCATCCTCGCCGCCCATTGTAATAACCGTTACTTCTCCGCCATGTGCGTCGCGTACTTGGATTGCTTCTTCTATTGCATACTCATCGTAAGGGTTGATGATGAACTCTGCACCATCCTCTTGAATTTTTCCTCCGCTTACAACAATTTTCTCCTCTGTGTCGAACGTGCGTTTAACTAGAACATAAATATTCATGTTGAAGTCCTCCCCATATTGTTATTTACCTTTAAAGTCAGGCTGTCTCTTTTCAATAAATGCTGAAATACCTTCTTTTGCATCCTCTGAAACAAAAACTGTTCCGAAGGCATTCGCTTCTGCTTTAACACCCTCGTGATAAGATGCAGGCTTCACATATTGAAGCATTTCCAATGCTGCCTTTACTGCAACTGGGCTTTTCTTTGCAATTTTAGCTGCTAGCTCTCCAGCCTTTTCAAACAATTCTTCCTCTGGGTAAGCATGATTTGCTAGCCCGTATACAGCTGCATCTTTCCCACTGATAGGATCGCTTGTTAAAAGCATTTCTGCTGCTTTAGCAAACCCAACATAGCGTGGAAGACGTTGGGTGCCGGCAAAGCCAGGTATTAATCCCAACTGTAGCTCTGGCAATCCAAGCTTAGCATTTTCAGCAACTAGTCTAATATGACAGCTCATTGCCAGTTCCAATCCCCCACCTAGTGCTGCACCATGAATGGCAGCAATAATTGGTTTAGAGAATGTTTCGACTCTTTCGAATATAGTTTGTCCACTAGAAGCTAGCTTTGAAAACTCTTCTCCAGAAGTCACTGTGGTAAATTCCTTAATATCTGCCCCTGCTGAGAAAAATCGTCCTTCTCCTTTTAGAAGGATCACACGAACCTTATCGTCGTGCTCCACTTCGTCTAACAAGCTATTAACTTCTAAAATGACACCCCTTGCTAGTGCATTTGCAGGAGGACGATTCAAAGTAACAGTTGCTACATGATTTTCGACATTCCATGACAAAAACTCCATTTACCCACATCCCTTTTTAGGTTGTTATCCCTTTTAATAATAAACGATGTACTTTCTCTGTAAGTCCGACCAAGTCATATTTATACTCATTCATCACCCAGGAAGTAGTCGTCTCATCAATTGTACCAAAAACCATTTGTCTTGCTAAGCGAATATCTACAGAATTTTCGAATTCCTCATTTTTTATACCTTCTTTTAAGATGGTGTCGAGCAATGTCAAATAATTTTTTAAGATAGCATTTATTCGTAAACGCAAGGCTAGATTGGATTGACGGAGCTCCAATTGGGTTACAGTTGCTAGATGCTTATTACTTGCCAGTACCTTAAAATGATTTTCAATCATCTTATATAATTTTTCAGAGGCACTGATGTCCTCTTTCAAAATTTCTTTCAAGTTTTCAGCAAACACTTCCATTTTTTCTTCAAAAACCGATATTAATATATCTTCCTTGTTTTTAAAGTATAAATAGATTGTTCCATCTGCAACACCAGCTTGTTTAGCTATTTTAGAAACCTGAGATTGATGGTATCCGTTTTCAGCTATGACGATGATTGCTGCGTCAATAATTTGTTTGTACTTAGGTTTGTCTTTCTTCAATGAATTCACCACCAAAAAATAAAAATATGAATGATGATTCATTCATATTTTTATTTTATATTCAATTTTTTATATTGTCAATAAACAATTAACTCTCAACTGCTACCTTCTTCAACTTTTCTCTTTCTTCCTCTATCAGATTTCTTCTTAAAATTTTCCCGATGGCTGTTTTAGGAAGCTCATCTCTAAATTCATAAATTCTAGGAACCTTAAAGGAAGCAAGGTTATCACGACAATGTGTATTGAGGTCTTCCTCTGTTGCAGTCATACCCTCTTTTAATACGATGTATGCCTTTACTGTTTCTCCTCGATATGGATCTGGTACTCCAGCTACTACACATTCTTGAACAGCTGGATGTTCGTATAATACTTCTTCTACATCACGCGGATAAATATTATACCCACCAGCGATTATAAGGTCTTTTTTACGGTCTACAATATAAAAGAAACCGTTTTCATCCATGTACCCTAAATCACCTGTTAATAACCATCCGTCTCGCATCGTCATTTCCGTATCTTCTTTGCGATTCCAATAGCCTTTCATTACCTGTGGGCCTTTGACAGCGATTTCACCTATTTCTCCATGTGGCAATGACTCAGTAGATTCTGGTCCAAAAATGGTAGCTTCTGTATCTGGCCAAGGAACACCAATGGAGCCTTTTACCCGGTCCTCACTGTATATTAAATTTGCATGTGTAACAGGAGACGTTTCAGTTAAACCATAACCTTCTACTAGTCTTCCACCTGTTATTTCTTCAAACTTTTCTTGAACCTCGGCTGGTAGGGCTGCTGAACCACTTAAACAAGCTACGATAGAAGATAAGTCATACTTTTTAACATCTGGGTGATTTAAAATACCGATATACATAGTTGGAGCGCCTGGAAATAGTGTGGGTTTTTGTTTATCAATTGTTTTTAGGGCCGTCTCAACATCAAACTTAGGTAATAATATCATACGATTGCATTGCATGACAGAAAAAATCATTACAGTAGTCATTCCATATACATGAAAGAAAGGTAGGATACCTAAAATTGACTCTTCTCCTTCACGACATTCATGCAACCATGCTCTGCTCATAGAAACGTTTGAAATTA
>NZ_JBAEAP010000087.1:0-2024 GCF_056205495.1 Psychrobacillus sp.
TAGTAAGTGATGTTCAGATAGCTTCACGTTTCTTTTTGTTGGTTTACATTCTAATCGATGTGGTGTCATATTTCGTTCGAGTCTCTTCTCCACATTGGCTTCTAACTCAACAAAGTAAATAGAAACACCTTTGGATGACATCATTTGACAGATATTCTCTATATCATCCCAATCCTCTTGTTTGTCAAAATACCATACCTTCGTAAAGATCATTCCATCCTGATTACTTTTCAAAAATGATTGAAATATCTCCATTCGAAACTGGTGAGTCAGTCTCCACATTTCCTCACTAAAGCCAAAAAGTGGCTCTAGCAAATCTATTGTCATATGGTTGTGAAACAGCTTAAGACCAGTTTCCCTCGCAAGCTCCTGTCCAACCGTCATCTTACCAACTGCTTGAGGTCCAAATATAAAAACAAACTTATTCATTTTAACGCTCCTATCCATACTAATCTTCAATAATTAACATATTTGTTTCATCAAACTCCCATGTATCTGCGTAGGCAATCTCCCAATAATAACCGTCTAGGTCAGTAAAGTAGCCACCGTAGCCACCCCAATCTGTTGCTTGAGCTACTTTTTGGATAGTTGCGCCTGCTAAATGGGCCATTTTCATTAATTCGTCTACTTCTTCTTTTGTTTTTGCGTTATAAGCAAGTGTGAAGCCTGTAAATCCATTGGACACATTCGGTGGATTATCTGAATTTATGTCTTTTGAAAGTTCATCCAATGGATATAAAGCTATTTTAGTACCTTCATTTTTAAAGAAGATGATATGTGGATTTGATTCTGGTCCTCTTACAGAAGTAACAAATCCTAGCTTCTTATAAAATTCATGTGCACGGACAATATCTTTTGTCCCAAGTGTGATAATATTTATGCGATTCATTGTAATTCCTCCTATATATTTTTTCGAGATTGTGGACATATTCCATCTTTCATTGAGCCAAATGTATGTCTATTAAAAGGATGTCCATAATAATAAAGCAGGAATTGTACATTGGTAAACGTTACTAATAATGCATACAAGGAGTGAAAAAATGAAAAAGCAGGATGACTTTATTACAAAAGCACCGAAAAAAGAAAAGATAACAATTGAAAATGGATCTACCTATCCAAACGGTAACCATGTTCCTGGTGACTCGGTTGATAAACATAAAGCACTCGAAGAGGCCAATATCATTCTAACTGGCGACGAGATCAAACAACAAAACGAAAATTTATAATTTTTTCAAATACTAGATGGTATCTCTATCTAGTATTTTTTTAAGATTTTTCCTAAGTAAATTTGGTCTCAAGAAACTCTCCTATTATTAATACAACAAAAGATTTTTCTTTCCTTCTACCACTTACTCCTTTTGTAAGTTGCAGTTTAAATATAAAGGGGAAATAATTCTATAAACCTATCAAGCAATAATTTGGCAATTATTTAAGAACTATAATACAATCAATTATATGAGTCTTACGGATTAGGTCTTAGGACTCTCATTCTAAGTTTTTATTTGAAGATAGGGGAGAAAAGATGAGTATCTATGATTTTGATTTTAAATTACCGGATATCAGTGGTAACTTGGTTTCATTAGAAAAATTTAAGGGGAATGTAGTGTTGATCGTCAATACTGCAAGCAAGTGTGGCTTTACATACCAATATGAAGATTTGCAAAAATTATATGCTCGATATAAGGAGCAGGGATTTGTAGTCCTAGGATTCCCATCTAATCATTTCGATGACCAGGAGCCTGGTATTAATTCAGACATTAATCAATTTTGTAAGATAAATTTTGGTGTACAATTTCCAATGTTCTCAAAGGTAAAGGTAAGAGATAGTGAAGCAGAGCCTCTGTTCAATTATCTTACGGCAGTAAAGCCTTTTAAAGGATTCAATCATTTTCACCCTTCTGCACGAATATTGAGTTCCATTATAAATGAAAAAGTTCCACATTTTATGCATGGGAACTCTATCAAATGGAATTTCACTAAGTTTCTATTAGATCGAAACGGCAATGTTCTTCATCTTTTTGAGC
>NZ_JBAEAP010000088.1:0-11603 GCF_056205495.1 Psychrobacillus sp.
TTTACGTGTACTATATATAAAGGAAACAGAACGTTCAGGCTGATTGTTTGCTACTGTTTCAAGCATACTCATCATAGGTGTAATTCCTACTCCGCCGCTAATAAAAGTTACTGGAGCAGTTTCTTCCTTATTGAGCGTAAACTCCCCAGCAGGAGCGCTTATCTCCACTTTATCACCTATATTCATTTGTTTATGAAGATGTACGGATACTTTTCCTTCAGGATTGCTTTCGTCTTCTTTCTTTACGGAGATTCGGAATGCGTCTAAATCAGAAGCTTTAGATAGACTATATTGTCTGTTCATCAAATATTGTTCTCCTGGAATATTTACTCGTACAGTAATATATTGACCTGGTTCATAGGAAGGTAAGGCACCTTCGTCTGCAGGCTTAAAGTAAAATGAGGTAATATTATCGCTTTCCTTCATCTTATTAGTAATGATAAAGTCTTTAAAAAATCTCCAGCCACCTTCTTGATTTTCGGCTGCTACGTACATATCCTCTTCAATTCCTATAAAAGCATCTGCGATCACTCCATATGCTTCAGCCCATGCATTAATTATTTCGTCTGTTGCCGCATCGCCTAATACTTCTTTTATAGCTCCTAATAGATGTTGACCGACAATCGGATAATGTTCAGGCTTAATCCCTAAACTTACATGCTTTTGCCCAATCTGTTTTACGGCAGGAATAATAGCAGCTAAGTTATCAATATGAACAGCTGCGGCATAGACCGTATTAGCTAAAGCATTTTGCTGGCGACCTTTCTCTTGGTTTGCATGATTAAAAATATTTAATAGCTCTGGATGAGCTTCAAAAAGATTTCTATAAAATGTAGTTGTGATTGCTACTCCGTGTACTTCTAAGACAGGGACAGTGGATTTTACTATATCAATTGTGTGTTGGGATAACATATGCATCTGCACATCCTTTTCATTTTCAGCGCTATCCGTATGTGCCTGCATGACTTCTTCACAAGAGCATAAATAATAGCGCTTTGTTTTTATAAGTTCAACATACCCCTCATCAAAATTAAAAGCAATATATAAAATACATCTTTTAATCTTTGTAAATAAACAGTCACATTTCTTTCACGAGTTTGTCATAGTAGGTATAATGGAATGAATGGCGGTGTTAGTATGAGAATGACAATGTATACAGACTTTTCGCTTCGAGTATTGATCTATCTAGGAGCAAAAAACAAAGGCGACCTATCAACTATTAAAGACATTTCAGAAGCATATGGTATTTCTAAAAATCATTTAATGAAAGTGACTTATGATTTAGGGAAACTTGGGTATATTGAAACGATTCGTGGCAGAGGTGGCGGTATTCGTTTGGCTATGGAACCAGGGGAGATTAACATAGGACAAGTTGTACGGAAGACAGAGGATGATTTCCATTTAGTAGAATGCTTTGATTGTCAGGCAAATCGATGTGTCATAACTCCAGCTTGCGGGTTAAGGAGAGCTTTAAATAGAGCACTAAAAGCCTATTTAACGGTGCTAGACGAATATACACTTGCAGACTTTCTTAATAACAAGGATGTATTAGCAAATTTACTTTTCAATGATAGACAAGATATATGATAAAATAAGGTCGGAAAAAGATTTTTAGGAGGATTATTCATGGAAAAGGTACTAGTTTTTGGACATCAAAACCCTGATACAGATACAATTACTTCCGCTATTGTGTATGCATATTTAAAAAATGCAATTGGCGTAGAGGCTGAGGCAGTTCGTTTAGGCGAATTAAACAATGAGACTAAATATGCACTTGAGAAATTTGGGTTTGAAGCTCCGCGATTGATAAAAAATGTAGAAACGGAAGCGAAAAAAGTAATTCTAGTAGATCACAATGAAAAACAACAAAGTGCAATTGGAATAGAAGAAGTACAGATTACAGAGGTTATTGACCATCATCGTATCGCTAACTTTGAAACAGCAGATCCTTTGTATTATCGCGCAGAGCCAGTAGGGTGTACTGCTACGATTATTAATAAAATATTTAAAGAAAAAGGTATCGAAATACCATCTAACATTGCCGGCTTGATGCTATCCGCTATTGTTTCAGATACGTTATTATTTAAATCTCCAACGTGCACGGAAGAAGATATTACGGCTGCGCGTGAATTAGAAAAACTAGCAGGTGTAAATGTGGAAGAGTATGGCCTAGCTATGCTTAAAGCTGGAGCTGATCTTAGCGATAAGAGCCTAGAGGACCTACTTTCCTTAGATGCGAAAGAGTTCACTATGGGTGAACATAAGGTAATCATTGCTCAAGTTAATGCTGTTGATGTAAATGATGTGATGGGACGTCAAGAGCAATTAGAAGAATTGATTAACGTTGAAATTCAAGAAAAAGAATTAGACCTCTTCTTCTTTGTAGTAACAGATATCTTGAATAATGACTCCGTTGCTTTAGCGTTAGGGAAAATGGCATTAAAAGCGGAGGCAGCATTTAATGTGGCATTCGTTAATAATGTTGCATTATTAAAAGGAGTCGTTTCTCGTAAGAAGCAAGTAGTACCGGCATTAACAGAGGCATTAGCTGAATAAATATAAAAATTTCTAGTGTAGTTTCTAGGAATTAACATTGGAAAATACCCTAAGAGTAAAATCTCTTAGGGTATTTTTTTATAGTAGAGAAAAAGAGTTATCTCCGTCGTTGGATAGGTTGCAAAAATAGTTTTATTAATAACTAAGAACTAGTAAAAACAAATCTTTATCAGGGAAAAATAAAATTAATTTACGTTATTTTGTTTTTTGTAGGACAAATAGGGTATATAGCAAAGAGTATAAAATTAGGAGGGAAATAATATGGGGTGGCTTGAAACCGCTGTGGATGGGTTCAATAATATTTTATGGACTTATATATTGATTGCCTTGCTCGTTGGAGCAGGCCTTTATTTTACGTTTAGCACAAAATTTGTTCAGTTTCGTTTGTTTGGAGAGATGTTTCGTTTAATTACAGAGAAAAAAGAAGAAAAGGGTGGAGTTTCTCCCTTTCAAGCTTTTACAATTAGTACTGCATCTCGAGTAGGTACAGGTAATATAACGGGAGTGGCTTTAGCGATAGGTATTGGCGGGCCAGGGGCTGTATTTTGGATGTGGATCATAGCTATTATTGGTATGGCGACTGCATTTATTGAAAGTACTTTAGCGCAAGTATATAAGGTGAGAGACGGTAAAAACTTTCGTGGTGGTCCCGCATACTACATGGAGAAAGCACTAGGAAGTAGAAAGCTTGGAATTGTGTTTAGTATTCTTTTAATCTTGTGTTTTGGTTTTATATTTAATGCAGTTCAATCGAATACAATTGCTGCTTCTGTAGGAGAGGTATTTGATATTCCTCCTTATTTAATTGGAATCGTTTTAGTTATATTAACAGCAATTATTATCTTTGGCGGTGTACATAGGATTGTCCGTGTTACTCAGATAGTTGTTCCTGTAATGGCCCTATTCTATTTGGCTATTACTCTTTTTGTAGTTATTACAAATATTTCTGAAGTTCCAGGAGTATTCAAATTAATTGTTACACATGCGTTTGGTCTAGAGGAAGCTGTAGGCGGGACAATTGGAGCGGCAATCATGCAAGGAGTTAGACGTGGCTTATTTTCTAATGAGGCAGGGATGGGGAGTGTTCCAAATGCTGCTGCAACGGCAAGCGTATCTCATCCAGCGAAACAAGGTCTTGTTCAAAGTTTAGGTGTATTTTTTGATACAATTATCATTTGTTCAGCAACCGCATTTATTATTATTTTGGCAGGCCTTTATAGCACAGGTGAAGATGATGGGGTTGTTCTTACCCAGAACTCATTAGCTGTTCATGTTGGTGAATGGGCTCCTTACTTTGTAGCAATAGCTATTCTTTTCTTTGCCTTTAGTTCTGTTATGGGTAACTATTATTATGGGGAAACGAATATAGAATTTATGAATGCAAGCAAGGGATGGCTTACGGCTTATCGTTTTGTCGTATTAGGTATGGTCATGTTTGGTTCCATTGCACATGTTCAGCTCGTTTGGAGCCTAGCCGATCTGTTTATGGGATTAATGGCAACGCTGAATATAGCGGTCATAATCCTCTTGGGTAAAGTAGCCTTTAAGGTATTAGACGATTTTACAAGGCAACGAAAAAAAGGGGAAGATCCAGTCTTTTATGCAAAATCAATTCCAGGACTGAAAAATACAGAGTGCTGGGAAGAAGAAGATAGATAATCAGTAAAGAAGCTGGAAACATTCTCATAAAGGCTGCGAAAATTTTACGAACAGTAAAATTTCGCAGCTTTATTTTTATCTAATAATAATTATTTTGCCAAGAAGTCTTTGTATAAGGTGTTCTAGCCGTACCAACCTATTATAAAAACTAGTTGTATTTTACCTAATGCGTTTTGTAATAATATGGGACGGGTATCAAAGGATTAAGAGTTACTATCCATCAATTTACGTTCTGTGCAGCAACTTCATAAATAGAGTTTCATTTTAAATGCAGGATTATAATCAATCGACAAGCTTCAGCCATACACTAGTCCTATGGAAAAGCATCCCCTAGATTTAAAATCCATTCTACTCTCTTGTTAAAAACAAATAAATTTTATTATTCTCTTTGAATTGTTCGTGTTTATCCTTAAAAAAGGAATTTAGAAATGGATTCTGTTGAATAAACTTTCATGAATAGATAGACACTAGTATAAATAAAGGAGGAAACATAATGACAGAAAAGATATTACCAGGAAACTTAGAGTCTTATTGGTTAGCTAATAATGAACTCCCATTGTTTCCTAAATTAAATGAAAATATAGAAGTAGACGTATTAGTAGTTGGAGCAGGTTTAACAGGAATAACTGCTGCGTATTTATTAAGTAAAAGTGGTAAATCAGTAGCAGTTATAGAGGGAAGTAAAATTTTACATGGGACTACAGGTTTCACGACTGCAAAAGTAACTACCCAGCATGGACATGTCTACCAGCAACTGATCAATACCTTTAATGAAGAAAAAGCGAAGTTATACTATGAAGCACAGGTGGACGCTCTTAACTTCGTGGAACGTACTGTCTCCGATTTAGATATTAAATGTGATTTTGAAAAAGTGCCTGCCTACATATATGCAGATACGGAAGATGGAGTAGATACTGTTACAAAAGAAATGGACGCCTATCAGAAATTAGGTATTGGACCTGCTACTTTAACGGAACAAACAGAGCTTCCATATCAGGTGAAAAAAGCACTTAGGTTAGACAACCAAGGACAGTTTCATCCTGTAAAATATGCAAAAGCTTTAGTAGATCACTCAGTACAAAATGGGGTACATTTCTTTGAAGAGACTCGTGCTAAAGATCTTCTATCAGACAATATTGTTAAAACAGTAGACGGTCATAAGATAAAAGCGAAGAAAATTCTCGTTTGCAGTCATTATCCTTTTAATGATGAAAATGGTTTATATTTTACACGGTTAGAACCACACCGGTCTTATGTCATAGCCGCTCCTGCAGAAAAAAGCTCTCCGAAGGGTATGTACATTAATGTAGAGCAACCCACAAGGTCAATTCGTTCAGCCTTAGGATCAGACGGGAAAAGATATATTCTGTTGGGCGGAGAGGGTCATGTGACAGGAAGGCAGGAGGGAGATACTACTGCTAAGTATGAAACTTTAGCTGCCTATGGTCGGGAAAAGTTTAACTTTCAATCGTATAACTATCGATGGTCTGCACAAGATTTAGAAACATTAGATAAAGTCCCTTATATTGGTGTAATGACCTCTGACAAACCAGATGTATTAGTGGCCACTGGTTACCGAAAATGGGGTATGACTAACAGTGTAGTTGCTGCTCAAATTATGGTAGACAATGTATTAGGGAAAGAAAACCGGTTCGCAGAATTCTTTGCACCTACAAGATCAAAAATGAAAAAAGAAGATATTACTAAATTCACAAAAGCTAACGCGAGTGTTGCTAAGGAATTCGTTAAAGGTAAGACTGAAAAAGTAGATCTCCAACTTGAGGATTTAAAAGTAGGTACAGGTGATATTGTAAAAGTAGAAGGAAAAAAGGTAGGCGCATACAAGGACCAGGATGGAAAAGTGTATTTAGTTAAACCAGTATGCACCCATTTGGGTTGCGATGTTGCGTTTAATAATGCAGAGAGCTCTTGGGATTGTCCATGTCATGGTTCGCGCTTTAACTATAAAGGTGAGGTGCTGGAGGGACCAGCGTTCGAACCATTAAAAAGATTAAACTAAGAAGGCTAATGTTATTAGCCGTTATATAAGAGCCAAGAAAGTTATTTATACCTTCTTGGCTCTTTTTTTGTGTTGTTTTTCTTATTCCGGCTTTCAGATATCATTAGTATTGTCTTTCTAAAGTATATCGATTAAAATTATCGATATACATAAAGGAAGTGATCGATATAAAAAGGAGAAGAGGGTTTGTTCAGCTAGCGATACTACATTTGTTGGAGGAAGGTCCAAAGCATGGTTATCAGCTGATGAAGGAATTAGAAAGGCGAGCTGGAGGATTTTATTCAGCCAGTGCTGGGACCGTGTATCCAGCTTTGCAGGAATTGCTGGAGCAGGAAATGATTGAGTTGTTACTTGAATCAGAGAAGAAGATTTACTCTCTGGGTGACAAGGGGCAGTCTCGACTTAAAGAATACTCTAAACAAAAAACAGGAGATTTTTGGGACAATTGGCAAGCAAGATGGGAATGGCAAAATTCGTCGGAGGCCATTCTGCTTAAAGAGACACTCGATCTATGGGAGGAAGAATTAAGGAAAGCAGTAAAAGCCTCCAGAAAAGATAAGGAAAAAACAGTTCAGTTAACAGCTTTCATTCAATCTATAACAAAGCAGTTGCAAAAAGAAAATCTATAGAAGGGGGAGATAATATATGAAATCCCTACAAAAGCTGCTTCGTTATTTAAAACCATATACGGTTTTTGCTATATTAGCTCCTTTACTCATGTGTTTAGAAGTGGCAATGGATTTACTCCAGCCAACGATTATGCAGCATATTATCGATAATGGTATTGCGCAAAATGATAATGCCTATGTTATCCAGATGAGTATATTAATGCTCGTCACTGCATTTATCGGTTTAATAGGAGGAGCTGGTTGTACGGTTTATAGTTCCAAGGCTGCAGTCAATTTTGCTGCTGACATTCGGAGAGATGTCTTTCAAAAGACACAGCAATTTTCTAGTGGAAACACAGATACCTATGGTACCGGAAAGCTTATCACGATTGTGACAAATGATGTCACTTCAGTACAGCAGGCATTAATGATGACATTACGTATTTTCGTACGAGGACCATTGTTGTTTATAGGCTCAGTTATTATCGTATGGGTCACTGCAAGAGAGTTATTTCCAGTATTATTAGTGACTATACCTATTTTAATGGCATTTATTTATTTCTTCTCTTCCAGAACAGGCAAGCTTTTCGTCAAGGTTCAGAAGGCAATGGATAAAGTAAATACGAAGTTACAAGAGACATTTTCTGGTATTCGAGTTATAAAAGCATTTAATCGAAAGCATCATGAAATAGAATCTTTTAAAAATGTGAATGATACTTTGACTAAAAGAAATATGGCTGCAGAACAAGTCATCTTATCGCTAATGCCTGTCATGTTATTTATCGTAAACGTAGGTGTTGTTTTTGGGATGTGGATGGGTGCCATCAGAGTAGATGAAGGGACTATGCAGGTTGGAGTTATTCTAGCTTTTATCAATTATCTTAATATTATTATGAATGGTCTTATCTCAAGTAGTCATGTATTAATGCAAATTACTCGTTCCTTTACCTCAGCAAACCGTATTCAGCAAGTTTTAGATACGAATATTGAAATACAAGAGCCAGTAAATCCGATACATCAAACTTATGTAACTGGAGAAGTAGAATTTAACCAAGTTAACTTTAGCTATAGTAAAAACGGTGAATATGTCTTAAAGGACATCTCATTTCACGCGAATCCTGGAGATACAATTGGCATAATTGGATCAACAGGAAGCGGTAAGTCTACCCTAGTAAAGTTAATCTCTCGGTTATATGACCCAGACACGGGAATGATTCGAATAGGTGGTAAAGATATTAAGGAATATCCTTTAAAAGAGTTACGAAGTCTAATCGGATTTGTCCCTCAAAAGGCTACTTTGTTCTCTGGTACTATCGAAGAAAATTTACGCTATGGAAATGAAAATGCAGATATTAGACAGATGGAAAATGCAGCTCGCTCGGCAGTAGCCTACGAGTTTATCGAGAAGCTGGAGCAAGAATTTGAGCATGAGCTGATGCAGGGTGCAACCAATTTATCCGGAGGGCAGAAGCAACGCTTATCCATGGCGCGGGCTTTTATACGCCAGCCTAAGATTCTAGTTTTTGATGATTCTACATCGGCAGTAGATGCGTTGTCTGAAGCAGCAATACAAAAGACTTTAAAAGAACAGTACGGAGAAGCAACGGTGTTTATCATTTCTTCTAAAATATCTTCTATCATTGATGCCGATCAAATATTAGTCATTGACGATGGTCGTATTGAAGCTACTGGCTCACACGATGAGCTTTTGCAGACTAGTAAGGTATATAGAGAGATTTATGAAACGCAAAGTGGGAAGGGGGTCCTTTCAGATGAATAAAGCATCCACTCAACCACCCAATGCCATGGGAAGGGCTCGTGGTCCAAGAGGATTCGGAGGCCCTGTGGTCAAGGCAAAGGATAGTAAAGGCACCATTAAGAGAATATGGGGTTACTTAGAGAAACAAAAAATAGCTCTCATCGCAGCAAGCGGCTTTGTTATTGTATCCACCTTGCTAAATTTACTTGCACCATACCTTATCGGAGTCATAATTGATGACTATATTATTCCTAAGGATTTAAATGGAACTCTTCGTTTCTTAATATTTTTAGCATTAGTATATACAGCATCTTCGATATTCACTTGGCTACAAACATTTTTAATGGTGCGCGTGTCGCTAAAAACCATCCAAACACTACGCCAGGAATTGTTTATTAAATTCCAAACCTTATCATTACGATTTTTTGATAAACGGACACATGGAGATCTTATGAGTCGTGTGACGAATGATATAGAGAGCTTAAATAATGCATTGAGTCAAAGCGTTATCCAAATATTTTCTTCCATTCTGATGGTAAGTGGAGTGGCTATCGCAATGTTTGCATTAAACTGGATATTAGCGATTGTATCACTGCTAATCATTCCGCTAATCATTTTTACTACGAAAAAAATTATCAAATATAGCAGCAGTAACTTTATAAAAAGACAGCGAGATTTAGGAGAGTTGAATGGTTTTATAGAGGAAGCAATCTCAGGTAATGAGGTTATTACTCTTTTTGGACAAGAAGAGAATACGTTTAATAAATTTTCAACTGTAAATGAAAGGCTGCGAGGCTCCGCCATGGCAGCTGATACAGTATCCGGATTTTTAGGTCCAATCAATAACTTCATCAATAATCTTGGACTTGCGCTAATTATCGGAGTAGGGGCAGTAATGACAGTACAAGAGATGGCGACAGTTGGAATTATTGCTGCTTTTGTTACCTATTCTCGTCAATTCTTCCGTCCAATTAACCAGCTATCTAACTTACTTAACACTTTTCAATCTGCGATAGCAGGGGCCGAAAGGGTATTTGAGATTATGGATGAATCACCAGACATGCAGGACAAGGGAAATGCTTTAGATATAAAATCCTTCAAGGGGGATGTACAATTTTCTCATGTAAACTTCTCCTATGAAAAGGAAGCCCCAATCCTAAAGGACATAACCTTTCAGGTAAAGGCAGGAGAGAAGGTTGCATTAGTTGGTCCCACTGGATCCGGCAAAACAACTATTATAAATCTACTTATGCGCTTTTATGATATTGATTCCGGAAGTATACAAATAGATGGGGTTAACATTCATAACTATAAAATTAGCCAGCTCCGAGAAAAAATTGGAATCGTTCTTCAAGATACGTTCTTGTTTTCCGGAACAATTATGGAGAATATTCGCTATGGACGTTTAAATGCTTCAGATGAGGAAGTTGTAGCTGCAGCCAAAATGGCATCTGCTCATAGTTTCATCAAGCACTTGCCAGACCAGTATGAGACAATCATCACCTCCGGTGGCTCAAGTCTTAGCCAGGGTCAGAGACAGCTTCTAGCGATTGCTAGAGTAATATTGGCGGATTCGGACATTCTCATATTAGATGAAGCTACTTCTAGTATAGATACGAAGACAGAGATTGAGATTCAGCGAGGATTAAATAGGTTATCGGAAGGACGAACCAGCTTTGTGATTGCACATCGCCTAAAAACGATAGAAAACGCTGATCGAATATTGGTTATCCATCATGGGACGCTAATTGAATCTGGAACACATGAGGAGTTACTTCGGAAAAAAGGGTTCTACTATGACCTATATGAAAGTCAATTTAATATTTAATATAAAAATCTGTGAGGCTTGTCAATGGCCTCACAGATTTTTTTAAAATTAAAAGTATTTTAGAACTATTAACTTTAGGTGCCTAAAGTGAAATATAAGTCGAATTATACAACAAAAGATATAAACCTTAGTATGAAAGTAGCTAATTTTTTTTACGTTTTAGAGCTATTTTCAATAGAGACTTTCACAACTTAAAGAAGTAGCTTTTAGTACAAGAATGTTCAATAATTAAGATAAGAAAAAAAAGGAACTGAGGTGAAAAGAATGGAGAGAACGTTTTCGGTCAAACTATTATTTGAACATATTTCCTCGCCTGAATCTATGCCTAATAAAACATTTGAAGAAACCATCAACATCGTTCGAGCACCTAGATTTGAAGATGTAGATCGTTTAGTAAAGGAACATTTTAAAGACGTCACTTATACCAATGCCTTTGGAGAAAAGACAATAATAAAATTAGTGATGATTCTTGATGTTTTCGAAATGGTTGACAAAATTGAAGAATCACTAGAATTTGCAGAAGTCTACAGCCACCATATAATCCTCGATGAAGCAGCTCACCTAGATAGAACTTATTGAAAAGAAGATAAAAAAGGCCCTCAGTTGATAGAACTGAGGGCCTTATACTATTTACTAACGTAGCCTGTGGACTTTAAACCAAAATACGGAATCGGCGATATCCATTCTATGCACTATGCCCACAGGTAAACCTTCGACTTTTGATGGACTTCTCTGTTCCCATAAGAGTAGTTTCTCCCGTAACGAAATTCAACTAGAGATCTCTAATATAAAACTTGTGAGTACTATATGTTTTGCATTGAAGAGATAAGGGGAGAGGGTTGGAGATGTATGCGATTGAAAGGTAGCTTGTATTAGGATTAAATATCATCAAAAATTGAAAAAAGTCATCAGTTTATAAAACTGATGACTTTTTTGTGTAAATATTAAAGAAATTTAGAAACAGGTTTAATTGAAGTGATTGATGGTTTGTCTTCTAATGAAAGAACTGAACCACCCACTGTACATAATCCTAATGCAACCACACAAATAACTCCAACAAATAATTTTTTCACAATAATTCCTCCCAATTAGATACTTTTGATTGTTTTATATGATAATTAAAACCTTGTTCATAAAAGATGGTAGCTTGCTTATATTGCTTCTCATTAGCCA
>NZ_JBAEAP010000089.1:0-1858 GCF_056205495.1 Psychrobacillus sp.
AAGGTAATTATACATGCAGAAAACAGAAGATTAGCAATAGAGAAAGCGCAAAAATTATTTTCTTCTGCTAAAATAGAAGGTGTAAGAACTAATATTTCACTATTTGACCAGTTTTTACATGATGGTTCTTTTGAAAGTGGAGTATATTCAACATCCGTTTTAGGGGAATGGATGGACAAACAAAGGGAGGAAATTTCAAAATGAAAAATTTAGAATCAACTATGGCAGGTACAGTATTTACGGTTAACGTTGCAGTGGGGGACGAAGTGCAAGAAGGCCAAGTGGTTATGGTACTTGAATCGATGAAAATGGAAATTCCTGTAGAATCTAATGTAGCAGGCAAGGTTCTAGAAATAAAGGCGCAAGT
Organism: Psychrobacillus sp.; assembly: GCF_056205495.1. Taxonomy (NCBI): domain Bacteria; kingdom Bacillati; phylum Bacillota; class Bacilli; order Caryophanales; family Bacillaceae; genus Psychrobacillus; species Psychrobacillus sp. The sequence continues at coordinate 368 of NZ_JBAEAP010000089.1, forward strand.
TGGGGATTTCGTAAATGAGGGAGACGTATTAGTAACGTTCGAATAAAAACTCTCCAATACAAAAAACTGTAAGTTGCGTGTACCTATTAGAAAATTAAGTGGTTCAACGAATCGTTCAATAAATGTATCTATCAATTAAAATAATTGTTTAGTATTTTATTCTATCAAGCAAATGTATCAGTCGGAGTGCGCCCTACATATAGGGCTCGGCTGCTGCTACTTGAAACGGGGGTTTTACAAAGTGGGAGAAACAAAGGGGTATAACGATAAGCTAGAAGAAAAATTATCATCTATTTATGCGGGTGGACATTCAAAGTATCATGAGAAAATGAAGGAGCAGGGGAAGCTGTTTGTTCGTGATCGTTTAAACCTGTTATTTGATAATGGGGAATACGTAGAAGACGGTCGATTTGCAAATGTAGAAGCAGGTGACTTACCTGCTGATGGAGTTGTAACTGCGACTGGAAAAGTAAATGGACAAACAGTTTGCGTAATGGCAAATGACTCTACAGTAAAAGCTGGATCATGGGGATTTAGAACGGTTGAAAAAATAATTCGAATCCAAGAAATTGCTGAAAAAAATCGTGTGCCACTATTGTATTTAGTAGACTCTGCTGGGGCACGTATTACAGACCAATTAGCAATGTTCCCGAATCGTCGTGGAGCTGGTAGAATTTTTCACAATCAAGTGAGATTATCTGGTTTTATTCCTCAAATATGTTTGTTATTTGGACCATCAGCTGCAGGAGGGGCGTACATACCGGCATTTTGTGATGTTGTATTTATGGTTGAAGGAAATGCCTCGATGTACCTTGGATCTCCACGTATGGCTGAAAAAGTAATTGGAGAAAAGGTAACGTTAGAGGAAATGGGAGGCGCGCGCATGCACTGTACAGTAAGTGGAGTCGGCGACGTGCTAGTTTCCTCGGAAGAAGAAGCTCTAGAAGAAGCGAAGAAGTATTTAAGCTACTTCCCTGCCAATTACACCGAAAAGCCAAAAACGGTTGAACCGAAGCAAACCAAAGAAGGTAGAACGTTAGAGGAAATTATTCCTGAAAACCAAAACGCACCTTTCGATATGTATGAAGCAATTGATGCATTAATCGATGAAGGTACTTTCTTTGATATTAAAAAACTGTTTGCTCCGGAGCTAATAACAGGATTTGCTCGAATCGAAGGGAAGCCGGTAGGAATTATAGCGAACCAACCGAAGGCAAAAGGAGGAGTCTTGTTCGTAGATTCTGCAGACAAGGCCGCTAAGTTCATCTCTCTTTGTGATGCTTTCTCCATTCCATTATTATTCTTAGCAGATGTTCCTGGCTTCATGATAGGGACTAAAGTGGAAAGGGCAGGCATTATTCGCCATGGAGCTAAGCTTATCGCAGCTATGAGCTCAGCAACTGTACCAAAGCTTTCTGTTATTGTACGAAAAGCTTATGGCGCAGGTCTTTACGCTATGGCTGGACCAGCTTTTGAACCTGATGTGTGTAT
>NZ_JBAEAP010000090.1:0-6110 GCF_056205495.1 Psychrobacillus sp.
CTTTCTGTAAAATATAACCATTATTAATTATAACATAATAGAAGAAAATGAAATTTTAGTATTACATACAACAGTAGCTGAAGATTTAATGTAACCTTTTTTTGAGAAGTGGCGACTAATTGCATAAAGAGCAAAAGGTAAATTAATTGGCTATATTAAAGATAAGTATTGTTTATGAAATGAGGAGAACTATGAAGAAGTCTAAATTTCTTATGTTCAGTATTGTAGGGTTCTTATTAATTATTTGGGTTATAGGCACAGTATCTATGTATTCTACTTTCAAGAAAGAGAATAAATTGTCAATTGAGATGGTAGCTTTCAATAGTTTAACTAAGGAAGAAAATACTTTAATTCAAGTAAGCCCAAAGGATTCAATTGTAAAACAAATACCTCTTAGTGATGAATTAAAAAGATCACTTGATTCAAATTATACCAAAGACCAAGTTTACTCTGTTACCTTTAATAATACGGAGACCGACACTACTGGAAACCTTGTAGTTTTTGTTGATTTAGATAAAAAAACAGTCCTAGGTAAAGGTTTTACCGGTGAATAAATAGATAGCTTTTACGTTACTGGGTACCATAGTTATAAAACCAAAGTAAAATGATACTGGAAAACGTTTTTCCTAAATAAAGGTTAATATCTATCAAATTTCGTTATTACTCAACTTATGATTGCAGCGGCAGTCGGCGACTCCGGTGGGATGTGTGAGACAGATAAGACATCACAACCACGCGCGTCAGCGATGGGTGATGGCTTATCGCTCACCCCACGAAAAAGCGTCCGACGAAAGCGGAAATCAGCCATCTATTTGTTCATGTTTTCTTTGTAATTATGTTTGAACTTTTTATAAAATCTTTACCTCAATGATTTATTTCTCGCTTTACTTCACAAAAAAGCTGCTTAACTCCCATAAGAGATTAAGCAGCTTTATTATTTATTAAATAACGATATTCACCATTTTACCAGGTATTGCAATGATTTTCTTGACTTCATTGCCATCAATCCATTGTTGAACCTGTTCAGATGCTAAGGCTAAGGCTTCTAGCTCATCCTTCGTAGCATCTTTAGAAACTACAAGCTTCGCACGAACCTTCCCTTTAATTTGGACAGGGATTTCAACTTCATTGTCCACTAGCTTCGATTCATCAAACGTTGGCCAAGATTCATAAGCAACAGACCCCTCATGACCTAGTATGCTCCAAAGCTCTTCTGAAATATGAGGTACGATAGGAGAAATAAGCTTAATGAAGCCCTCTACATATTCTTTAGAGATTTTCTCAGCTTTATACCCTTCATTAATGAATACCATCATTTGAGAGATTGCTGTATTATAGTGCATTCCTTCATAATCCTCTGTTACCTTTTTAACCGTTTGGTGATATACCTTTTCCATGTTGTCAGATGAAGTATCGCTTACTTTAGGGCTTAACGTTCCTTCCTCTGTTACGAAAAGTCTCCAAATACGATCTAGGAATCGACGTGAGCCGTCTAAGCCGTTTGTGGACCATGGTTTAGAAGAGTCAAGTGGTCCCATGAACATTTCATATAAACGAAGTGAATCTGCCCCATGGCTTTTCACGATATCATCAGGATTTACTACATTTCCTTTTGACTTGGACATTTTCTCGTGATTTTCCCCTAAGATCATTCCTTGATTGAATAACTTTTGGAATGGCTCTTTTGTTGCTACAACACCAATATCATAAAGGAATTTATGCCAGAAACGTGCATATAGCAAGTGAAGTACAGCATGCTCTGCTCCACCTACATAAAGATCCACTGGCAACCAGCGTTTTACTAGCTCAGGGTCAATAAGCGCTTCATCATTATGTGGATCGATATAGCGAATATAATACCAGCAGCTACCTGCCCATTGAGGCATAGTATTTGTTTCACGGCGTCCTTTTTTACCAGTGACTGGATCTACTACATTTACCCATTCTTCAATATTAGCTAATGGAGACTCTCCTGTTCCACTTGGCTTGATGTCAGTAGTCACAGGAAGCATAAGCGGAAGCTCTGATTCGTCTACTGGAGTGGAAGTTCCATCTTCCCAATGAATGATTGGAATTGGCTCTCCCCAATAACGCTGACGGCTAAATAACCAGTCACGTAGACGATAAGTAACTTTCTTCTCACCTTTACCGTTCGCTTCAAACCATTCAATTGCTTTAGCGATTGCATCTTGTTTATTAAGTCCATTTAAGAAATCCGAATTAACAAGTACGCCATCCTCTGTGTAGGCAGCTTCTTCAACATTTCCACCAGAAACTACTTCTACAATTGGAAGATCAAATTGTTTTGCGAACTCATAATCACGCTCATCATGTGCTGGAACTGCCATAATAGCACCAGTTCCATATGTCGCTAAAACGTAATCAGCGATCCAGATTGGCATTTTTTCACCACTAACTGGATTAATTGCATAAGCACCAGTGAAAACACCTGTTTTATGCTTAGCAAGATCAGTACGCTCTAAATCACTTTTCAATTTAACTTGATCTTTATATGCTTGCACTGCCTCCATTTGCTCTGGAGTTGTTATAGTATCCACTAATTTATGCTCAGGTGCCAATACGGCATACGTTGCACCAAAAATCGTGTCGGGACGAGTTGTAAATGCTTGGAATGATTGATCAGTATCCGCAATTTCAAATGTAAGCTCTGCACCTTCTGAACGTCCAATCCAGTTACGTTGCATTTCCTTTAAGCTCTCAGGCCAATCAAGGTCATCTAAATCCTCTAACAATCTATCGGCATAAGCAGTAATACGAAGAACCCATTGACGCATTGGACGACGTTCTACTGGATGTCCTCCACGCTCGGATAGACCATCGATTACCTCTTCGTTTGCTAATACTGTACCTAATGCAGGACACCAGTTTACCGGCACTTCATCCACATATGCTAGGCCTTTTTTATAAAGCTGAATGAAAATCCATTGTGTCCATTTGTAGTAGGAAGGATCAGTAGTATTAATTTCACGATCCCAATCATAGGAAAACCCAAGATCCATCATTTGACGTTTGAATGTCGCAATATTTTTTGCTGTGAACTCTGCTGGATCATTACCAGTATCAATTGCATATTGCTCAGCAGGAAGACCAAAAGCATCCCAGCCCATTGGGTGAAGTACGTTATATCCTTGTTTGCGTTTATATGCACTTAAAATATCTGTCGCTATATATCCAAGCGGATGTCCAACATGCAGTCCAACTCCTGATGGATATGGGAACATATCTAATGCATAAAATTTTGGTTTGGAAGGATCGTCAATCATTTTATATGTTTTATTTTCTTTCCAATACCTTTGCCACTTTTGCTCAATTGCTTCATGATTAAAGCTCATTTTTCTTCCTCCTTCAGGTAATGGTGTTGTCTAAACCGTCATTTCACCAATAAAAACAACACCAAATAAAAAAACTCGCCCCTTAAAAAACTTAAGGGACGAGAGATATACTCACGCGGTACCACCCAAATTAGTGGAAAATTCCACTCAACTTGTCTCCTTAACGCGGAAAACGGTATAAGCTACTAATCGTTCACTTATACAGACTCAAAGGCGAGTTCAATAATTCGTAACACTAACTTGCACCATACGTTAGCTCTCTTTAGAAACGAGTGTTATTTACTATTCCTTGTCTTAGTCGAAAATTATTCATGGTTATTGCATTAATTCTAATTGAAATTAAAAGAAAACACAAGATGCACTCTCATCAAATATCGTAGAAATTAGTAAATTAAATAGCTACATTCTCTTTTACGTCTTTAATGATTAAATCAGCTTCCGTAGCATCTATAATATCTTGCACAGAATATCCCTCAAATACTTCTTTTAATTCTAGCCCATCTTCTGTTACTTCAATCATTGCCCGTTCTGTTATGATTTTATTCACAACGGCTTTACCTGTTAAAGGAAGTTCGCATTGTTTTTTAATCTTTGCAGAACCGTCCTTCGCGCAGTGGTCCATAATTACGATAATTTTTTTGGCACCATGCACTAAATCCATTGCGCCGCCCATTCCTTTAATCATCTTACCTGGAATCATCCAGTTAGCTAAGTCTCCCTTTTCAGAAACCTCCATCGCCCCTAAAATTGCAACGTCTACGTGCCCCCCACGTATCATGGCAAATGACTCAGCACTTGAAAAGAAGGAAGAACCCGGAATGGTAGTAACTGTCTCCTTACCGGCGTTGATAAGATCTGGATCGACTTCTTGCTCAGTTGGATATGGCCCGATACCTAAAAGACCATTTTCTGATTGAAGCACGACCGTTTTGTCTGGAGATATAAAGTTGGCAACTAAGGTTGGAATACCTATTCCTAAATTCACATAGTTCCCATTTTCAATTTCTTTTTCTGCTCTTCTTGCAATTTTTTCTCGTGTATTCATCCGAATCTCCCCCTTATGAACGTGTCGTTAAACGTTCGATTCTTTTTTCCTGTTCTGCTTGGAACAGACCTTGGACATAAATACTTGGCGTATGTATTTGAGCTGGGTCTAAATCGCCTGTCTCTACGATTTCTTCTACCTCAGCAATTGTAATTTTCCCTGCAGCAGCCATCATTGGATTGAAATTTTGAGCTGTTTTGTTATAGATTAGGTTACCAAATTTATCTGCCTTAGCTGCGCGAATCAACGCAAAATCTGCTCTAAGTGCTTCTTCTAGAACGTATTCCTTGCCATCATACATTCGTACCTCTTTCCCCTCTGCAACAACTGTCCCTACACCTGCAGGAGTAAAAAATGCAGGTATTCCTGCTCCACCAGCACGAATTTTTTCTGCTAATGTACCTTGAGGAGTCAACTCTACTTCAATCTCTCCTGAAATTACTTGTCTTTCAAACTCTTTATTTTCCCCTACATAAGAGCCTATCATTTTTTTTATCTGTTTATTTTTAAGTAAAAGGCCTAGACCCCTGTCATCTACTCCACAGTTATTAGAAATTACGGTTAAATCCTTTACCCCTTTTTCAACTAACGCTAAAATTAACTGTTCTGGAATACCAACAAGTCCAAAACCACCTACCATTAACGTCATGCCATCTTCAATACCTGCAACGGCATCTTTTGCTGAATTGTATATTGGTTTCATGCTCCCAATCCCCTCTCAAAATAATTACTACTCTATTATATTCTCAAAAATCCAACAACTCCGCAAATTTTTTACATTAATCTCTATTTTTACAGTCGCTTTCTATAACATTAAAATAGGAGTAAAAACCTCATTTTTCGAATAATACTAATTAAAATAAATCGGAGTCTCTCACTATCTTCTTACCATCTACGTAACTGTTCCATTAAATTTAAATTTTCTTCAAGAATCAAGCATTCAAGTCTATTCCATGCCATTCACCAAAGATATTACGTGTTGCTAAATCTCTTAATCACTAAACTCGAAGTCTTCCTTCATTTCATATAGCTGAAAATAATCCTCCTTAATCACAATCGAAATAATAGTTTCCCCTTTACTAAAAAAATGGACATGCCCATTTTGTTCACTTTTTAGCTCTTCCCAACCCCAATTATTAATTTCTTCAAAGTATTCTTTAGGTGGGTAAAGTCCTTGTTCCCCTCCAATATTCTTTAAAATAAACTTTTCACCCTTTTTAATATTAGGATTGTCAAATTTATCTGTAGTTGATTGTGCATTGGCTGGTACTGGAATCTCTTCATTTATTCCAGCTTTTTTATAACCGCTAGCTTCGTTAATCGATGGTGAACATCCGAACAACAACATTAGGCAAATGACGCATGTTATATATTTGCTTGTGTTCATTAAATTCCCCCCTAGCAGTACTGTGACATGGAGCTCTTTGCATATTAAACTCTTAGCCAGCCTCGAAACCCTCTGGATCCATAGTAGGATTCTGCTCCATTGTGGTACATAAACACAGTATCGTAGCGACAATCACAAAAGATAGCGCCACCAAGTTTTCTAATATTGGCAGGTGTTTTTACCCAACTCGAAGTCTTCAAATCGAAATTTCCAAGTTTCTGCAATTCTCGGTATTGTTCTTCTGTTAAAAGATCGATGCCCATGTCTGCAGCCATTTCCACTGCGCTATTTTCAGGTTTATGTTTTTTCCTTGACTCTAATGCTT
>NZ_JBAEAP010000091.1:0-2239 GCF_056205495.1 Psychrobacillus sp.
ATCTTCAATTTATTTCAAATTTAATGATGAAGAAGGAGTTTAATTGATGAAAAAGCTATTTACGATAACCTTACTATTCTTTGTACTTATCCTGGCTGCATGTGGAGACAAGGAAACAAATAAGGAGCAAGAAGAAACAAATTCAGATACGATTAAATACCAATCAGAAACTGGCCCTATCGAGGTTCCGGCAGATCCACAAAGAATAATCACTCTTACAAACGGTCCAAATGCTTTGGCTTTAGAGGCAAATGTAGTTGGAATTGTTGATTGGACAAAGATGAACCCTCTTTTTGAAGAACGACTTGATGGAGTGGAAGTTGTAACTGAGGAGAACTTAGAAAAAATTATCGAGCTTGATCCAGATTTGATTATTGCAGGATCTCATATGAATAACATCGAAAAGTTAAATGAAATTGCTCCTACTGTTGTTTTTACTTGGGGAAAACTAGATTACTTAGAACAGCAGCTTGAAATTGGGAAGCTATTAAATAAGGAAAAGGAAGCTAAAGAATGGATTGAGGATTTTTCGGCTCGAGCAGAATCAGTTGGCGAGGCTATCAAATCGAAAATCGGTGAAGACGCAACAGTTTCTGTCATTGAAAGTGGAAACAAGGAGTTTTATGTGTTTGGAAATAATTATGCACGTGGAACCGAAATCTTGTACCAAGCAATGGGTTTAAATATGCCCGAAAAGGTAAAGAATTCAGCGCTTGAATCTGGGATCTATGTTATTTCAACTGAACTACTTCCAGAATACGCAGGTGATTATGTTATTTTGAGTAAAAATCCAGACGTAGATAACTCTTTCCTAGAAACAGATCTATGGAAAAACATCCCTGCAGTTAAGAATGGTCAAGTATTTGAAATTAATACAAAGGCATCCACCTACAGTGATCCTATAACTTTAGAGCACCTTCTAGATTTCTTTGAAAGCTCGTTTTTGAATAAATAATAAGGAATGGCATGAAACCTACCAGGAATAATATAAGCACCTATGATTTTACAAAGTAAATCATAGGTGCTTATATTTTTTTGTTATTTATTCTTTTTAGTCTCTTAGAAATAATGATGATAATGTGAAATAAATGTCTTTGAAATTTTTGTTGGGTATGTATAACTGTGCTTTAATAATCCAATGGTTCGTTTAAACTTTGCATTTTCAATTTTTAAATGTTTGATCTTATCTTCATATAGATTAACTGACGTTTCAGGTGTAAACGCTGCTCCACGCTCATTCTTTACCATCTGCAGAATTGTCGTTGCTTCCTCTACTTCTACTTGATATTTAGGTGTGTAGCCTACTGATTTACAAAAATGGTCTGTAAGTTGACTAAAACGATATTGATCTGTTAATCCGATAAATGATAGGTTCTCCAATTCATGTAGGTCAATGGATCCTTTGGTTGCCTCTTTGTATGATTTGGGGACTGTTTAAAAAATATCTTCCTCATATAGTGGTATCCAACATCACATCTACCCGTTTTTTATATACATAAAAAAACACCGTTCCAGTCAACAACTGGACGGTGTTTTAAAAGTTATATTTTCATTCAGTTTGAGTTTAATAATTTGGATGTTCTGGTGAATAATTACTTGCTTTTAAGATACTCCATACCTTTAGCAGTTATTGCTAAAATAAGGTTATCTGAACCCTGCCCACTATCCACGGCATATTCCATTTCGATTAGGTATTCAATGGCTTGTTTGCTATTGAGATCCGTATTTACCATAGCTTTAGGTAATACATAGCTCCCACCATTATTAGCAAAATGATAATCATACAGACTTTGTAACAAAATATCCGATAGTTTATTTATTTCTTCGTTAGTCAAGCTCATCACTCCTCACTAATCAATATACAACATTAGAGAAAAAAACTCTTTATTTTTGCTTCCGACAAATAAGCTCCTCGTATATCATAAGAAAAGCGTTGGAAGCTTAGAGCCCCAACGCTTTACTATTAATACATTTTTAGATATTGCTCACGTTCCCATAAGATGTACAGTTGTACGGATGACATACCGCCTTAAAGTATAGAACAACCTTAGAGCATTAAAAATGTAGTTCAAGAAATCATTTAACAAATGATTCCACAGGCTATTAACAAAAATGGGGGATTAATGAGGTACTAGTAAATAGTGAAAAAGGTTAAGACCACTACATTACCTTTTCTTTTAGGTTTTGTTAGAGATAAGTGATAATTTAAAGTGCACATAGTTTTATGTTCAGCTTTAAC
>NZ_JBAEAP010000092.1:0-8479 GCF_056205495.1 Psychrobacillus sp.
CATATTGAAATTTAGCTGCTAAATCAGCTGGACTCTCTGCTTCTTCTGCACCAAAGCTGGCATATGTTCGCATAAATTCTTTATTAACGTCGAAGATCCCTACTTCTACTCCTTGTTCTAAAAGCCTCTTAGCCATCCTGCCACCCATGTTACCTAAGCCTATAATTCCAACTCTCATTAAGGTTATCCCTTCTTTTCAAATAGATTTCAACCGTCTATTGCTTAAAGTTGGCTGTTCCCTCTTCGTAAAGGTCCCCACCATGAATATCATTTATAACAAATACAGGAAAGTTCTCTACCGTTAACTTTCTAATGGCCTCTGTACCTAAGTCTTCATACGCAATCACTTCTGATGATTTGATGGAACGTGCTATTAATGCTGCTGCTCCTCCAACTGCTCCAAAGTAGATGGCTTTATTTGTTCTCATCGCCTGCTTTACTTCCTCACTGCGATATCCTTTCCCAATCATGCCTTTTAGTCCTGCTTCCAGTAGCCTCGGCGTATATGCGTCCATTCTCCCGCTAGTCGTAGGGCCAGCTGAACCAATAACTTCTCCAGGTCTACCAGGAGTTGGGCCAACATAGTAAAGAACTTGATTGGTGAGGTCGATAGGAAAAGGTATCCCTTCAATTTCTTGCTCAATCATTCTTTTGTGAGCCGCATCTCTGGCTGTATAAACAACGCCTGACAATAAAACACGATCCCCTGCTCTTAAAGAAATCAAATCTGCCTCCTGTAAAGGTAGGTTAACTTTTTTCTGCACAGTAGCTCTCCTCACGTTAACGTAATAGTTTGATGGCGACTGGCATGGCAGTTAAGATTGACAGCTACTGGCAGTGCAGCTATATGGCAAGATTCTACTTCAACCTTTACATCCAATGCTGTTGTACTTCCCCCCATACCTTGGGGACCAATACCAAGTCTATTAATCTCATCCATCAGCTCTTGTTCTAATTGTGCAATAACCGGATCCTGATGCCGTACACCTATTGGTCGAAATAAAGATTTTTTTGCTAAGTAAGCGCATCGTTCGAAGTTCCCTCCAACACCAACTCCAACAACAAGAGGAGGACATGCATTTGGCCCTGCTTCTTTTACGATAGATAGAATATAGTCCTTTACACCATCCATTCCTGCAGAAGGCTTCAGCATTTTCAAATCACTCATATTTTCTGCTCCGCCACCTTTGGCCGTCATATGAAGTGTAAGCTCATCCCCTTCCACAAGCTCAATATGAATCACAGCAGGTGTATTATTTCCTGTGTTTTTCCGATTTAAGGGATTATAAATGATTGAATTTCTCAAATAACCGTCCTTGTAGCCTTTAGAAACTCCTTCATTAATCGCTTGAACTAGGCTCCCCCCAACAATCTGACACCCTTGCCCTAGTTCTACGATAAAGACTGCGGTTCCCGTGTCCTGACACATTGGAACTTGTTCTGCTTTTGCAATATCTGCGTTTTCGATTAATTGGAAAAGAATCTCTTTACCAGTTTCCGATTTTTCGGTGTTTAACGCCTGCTTAAAAGCAGTGTAAACATCATCACCTAAGTTATAATTCGATTTCTTACACATCTCTGCAACCTGGTCCACTACCGTCTCATAAAGAATTACGCTCATACCTCAACCTCCCCTCTCTTTTTATCCCGAACAATATAAAATGTACCAAGCCCCTTGGCTAGTAGGTCCCCATTTTCGTCTGTGATATTACACTCTGAAACGACTGTGTTTTTTCCTTGATAAAGTATAGAAGGACTTGCTAATAGATAAGCGCCCTGCCCCTTTTTAATAAAGTTAACTTTTAGCTCCAGTGTAAAAACCTTTTCGTCTTCTTTTAAATTGCTTAATATACTAAATCCTATTGCAACATCGCAAAGCGTATAAATGGCTCCACCTTGCGCAATTCCATATGTATTCTCATTTTGAATTCCAAGCTCCATTTTGGTTGTTCCATCTGAGTTTTGTGTTATCCCTAAAAATCTTCCTAAAAAATGCATAGGTATATCCTTTGTATCTCCATTTTCAAAAGGTGTTTGATAAAGAGAGAGTAAATACGATATTTGGTTTAACTCACTACTACTAAGCGATTGAAGATTCGTTCGAATAGATTGTATCAATTCATTTTTATCCTTATAATTTTCTTCCATCCTTGCACCCCTCTCTCTTTAACAAATATCCCTTTACACTTCAGCCATCAGGGCTGATATATTGTCCATGATTTCTAGTTCTAAGATGCTATCTATAATTTGTTGTTTATTTTCCGGTGGATGTTGTCCTGTCATGTGCTTGAACTTTTCAATAAGTTCATCTGAAGTAACCGCATTTTCAGGGTCACCTTTAGGAAAGTCCGTTTCTTTAGAAATAATCTCTCCATTTGTCAAAACAACCTCCACCATAGAGCCCCATTTTTCCGGATAACTAGCATTGATCCTCGAGTCTATCCCTACGTTTACTCGCTTCAAAAGCGCCCGTACTTGACTGTCCCATAATGTAGACTCATTAAAATCTGTTAAACCAGCGCTGCCTTTTAATATTGCCAATGCTGAGCAAAATTGTAAGCTAAATTTAGCTGCATACTCGGTCTTCGGTTCGTCATTATCTGTTATATCTATAGCTGCCTTGTATGACTTTACTGTTATTGACTCAATTTCTTCAAATTTTGGACTGTGCTCTTTGAAGACTTCTATTAACAAGTCGATGGCATGATGCGTATGACGACAGGAAGCATGAATCTTAAAGGAATTTTCCATAATCTTAAACTCTGAACCTAAACCTTCTGTTATTTTCGTCATATCATACTCATCACTCATAGCTTTAAAGAATCCACGATTACCCTCAAGAATTTTAAGCGGTCCAGTAAACCCTTTTTGAGCTAGAAGTGCTGCAAGAATGCCATTCATAGATGCTTTTCCTGAATGAAGCTGCTTGGTCATTGCACCGTCCTCTATAAATTCCCAAAGACCAGCTGCTTGTGTACCTGCATTACCTAATGCATGCACCGTCTCTTCCTCTGTAAGCTGAAGTAGTTTAGCTGCCGCAATCGCTGCACCAAAAGTTCCGCATGTCGCTGTATTATGCCAATAATAATAGTGGGATGGAGAAACCGCTTCTCCGATTCTAAAACAAACTTCATAGCCTGCAACGATAGCTGTAATTAAGTCCCTGCCGGATAATTCTTTCCACTCCGCAATCGCTAACGCAGCTGGAATAACTACTGTTGCCGCATGGATAATAGAACCCTTATGGATGTCGTCTAGTTCCACGACATGACTCGATGCCCCGTTTAATAAAGCTGCTTGCAAGACGGAGGTTTTTCCTCCAGTAAAGAGGCTAGCTTGCTCCTTGCCTCCCATTTCATCTATTAAATCACTAATCATTTGAATTGGTGGTTTATCCGAACCAGCTATCGCTGATCCGAAATAATCCAGTATACATAGCTTAGTAAACGATATTACCTCTGCTGGAAGCTTTTCGTAGGTCATGTCAACACTGTATTTTGCCAAAGCCTTGCTTAACTCCATTTGCTCATTCTCCTTTTTAGGGGTCATAGCATCAGTCACCCTGAATGCTTTAAAACGATCTCGGTAAACCTAGGACGTGCTGACCTACATAGCTGACAACAAGATTATTAGTTACAGGAGCAATTACAAATAGTCTCGCCTCCCTAAACTTTCGTTCAATATGATATTCAGTAGCAAATCCATATCCACCAAATGTGTCCATGGCAGCATTCGCTGCTTTCCATGTTGCTTCGGAAGCTAAATATTTTGCAATGTTTGCCTCTGCACCACAGTTTTCGTTTGCATCGAACATGTTTGCTGCTTTATCTCTCATCAGCTTAGCTGCTTCAATCTCCATATAAGAACGAGAAATTGGGAACTGTACTCCCTGGTTTTGGCCAATAGGTCTTCCAAAAACTTCACGCTCGTTTGCATATTTCACTGACTTATCGATAAAATACAAGCCGTCCCCAACACTTTCTGAGGCGATTAAAATCCGCTCTGCATTCATCCCACTTAATACGTATCGGAAGCCTTTTCCTTCCTCTCCTATTAGATTCTCAACTGGAATCTCAACATTCTCGAAGAACACTTCCGTCGTAGCATGATTAATCATCGTTTCAATGTTACGAATCGTAATCCGATCCTTTTGATCCTGCATATCTAAAATGAATAAACTTAACCCATCTGTCTTCTTAGCCACTTTATCCTTCGGCGTAGTCCTTGCCAGTAATAGCATTAAGTCCGAATAGTTAGCCCGAGATGTCCAGATTTTTTGCCCATTTACTATATATTTGTCTCCTTGACGCTCAGCAGTAGTAATTATGCTCGTTGTATCACTACCAGCAGTTGGTTCTGTAATACCAAAGGCTTGAAGACGTAATTCTCCACTTGCAATTTTCGGTAGAAACCGTTTCTTTTGTTCTTCATTTCCGTGGCGAAGAACAGCTCCCATTGTGTACATCTGTGCATGCCCAGCGCCTGCATTTCCTCCTGAGCGGTTAATTTCTTCTAATATTATTCCCGCCTCGATCATGCCAAGGCCCGCCCCGCCATATTCTTCGGGTATTAATACGGATAGCCAACCTTCGTCAGTTAAAGCTTTTATAAATTTCTCAGGATACTCCTGCTTTTTATCTATTTCTTTCCAGTAATCCTCTGGAAACTTTTCGCATAGAGAACGGACACTTTTCCTAATAAGATTTATATCTTCCTGTGTGCTTAATACCATTCCAAATTCCTCCCTTATTTTCCTTGCCAATTTGGTTTTCGTTTTTCATTAAAGGATAGTACCCCTTCTAATCTATCTTCTGAATTGGCACATTTATAATATTGGTCTAGCTCTATCGTTAACGCTGTGTTGATATCCGTTTGAAGCCCATTGTTAATTGCTTGTTTAATTGCTTTTAGTGATAGCGGTGCGTTTCCAGCAATTTCTTTTGCTACTTCTAAAGTACCTGTCAGGAGCTCTTCCTTAGGAAATACGCCATTTATAATCCCTGCCTCTAGCGCTTTTTGTGCATCTATCTTATTTCCTCTAAATAAAAACTCCTTTGCTAAACTAACCGGAATCGCTCTTGGTAAAAGCTGCGTCCCACCTACACCTGGAATAATTCCCAGTGTCACTTCCGGCAATCCCATCTTCACATGGTCTGCAGTATAACGAAGGTCACAACTTAAGAGCATTTCCATTCCACCTCCAAGCGCAAACCCATTAACCGCTGCGATTACTGGATATGGAAAGTTTCGTAACAATCCGTATGCATCTTCAAAAATATCGTGCTGCTGCTTCCACTGCTTGTTCGTCATACCTTTTCTTTCTTTTAGATCTGCTCCCACGCAGAAGCTTTTTTCACCGCTTCCCGTTAGGATCAAAACGCGTAAATCCTCTTTTTCTCGTAATTCCTTCAAGCATTCAATCAGCTCGTTTGCCATTAATGTATTTAAGGAATTCATTGCTTCAGGTCTATTCAATTCAATGATATAAACATTTTCAGCACTGTACTCCTCGTTCACAATTATCGTCTTCCAATTTGTCATGAAAGTATCCTCCAAATTATTTAGTTATAGTAGGAACTGGATATTTACGATTGTACGGTCCTGCACTTCTTATATAGCTTGGAGTCTCATGTTCTACTATTTTGGTGAGTGTCTTGGACGCCTCTAGTAAGTTATCTAAGGATAGACCAGTTTCAATCCCCATACTGTGGAGCATGTGTACGACGTCCTCCGTACAGACATTCCCTGTTGCACCCGGTGCAAATGGACAACCGCCTAGCCCGCCTAATGATGCGTCAAAACTGTCTACTCCTGCTTCCATAGCTGCAAGAATATTGGAGAGTCCCATTCCTCTTGTGTTATGAAAATGCAGGTTAAATTTCTGTCCTGGAAAATCACTACGTAAACCAATCAACAAATCATACACTTGCTTCGGATTTGCCATCCCAGTTGTGTCTGCTAATGAAATCTTGTTAACTTGTATAGCTATTACTTCAGCTAATACACTTTTAATCCCTTCAACTGGTACCTCACCCTCAAAAGGACATCCAAAGGTAGTTGCGATAGAAACGCTTAACAGAATATTTTTCTTTAAACAAAAGTCTTGAATTTCTTTTAATTCCTTTAGTGATTCTGCCGTTGTTTTATGCACGTTCTGCAAGTTATGCGTATCACTTGCGGAGAAAACAAAATTTACTTCTTTCACATCGTTCAAATGAGCAATTTCTGCTCCTTTTAAATTTGGAATTAATGCGATCAGCGAAAGATTTTTGTCTTGATTCGTAACAAGCGAATACAATTCACCGCTGTTTGCCATTTGCGGTACTAACCTTGGATGGACGAATGATCCAAACTCAATAGTTGACACACCAGCTTTTACTAACTGATCAAAAAGTAATTTTTTCTCTTCCACACTTACGATTTTCTTTTCTAGCTGTAAACCATCTCGTAGAACAACTTCATTTATTTGTACACTCTTGGGAAAGTTCATCTAAGACCTCCGTCATGTATTTTGTATCCAAAAATAATGTAAAAAAATTTGTATCGGTATTTGTTCTCTATTGTTGTTCTTTATCTATTTCATCTAACACTTCTTTTGCAGTTCTAAAGCTATCGATTGCTGCTGGCACTCCACAATATATAGCAGTTTGTAGTAACACCTCTTGAATTTCTTCTTTCGTTACCCCATTATTAATAGCTCCTCGTACATGAAGCTTTAACTCATGCGGTCGGTTTAAAGCAGTAATCATAGCGAGATTTATCATGCTTCTCGTTTTCTTCGGAAGGCCAGGTCTAGCCCAAACCTCTCCCCAGCAGTATTCGGTTACTAATTCTTGCATCGGCATATTGAAATCAGTTGCATTATTAATAGAATGATCAACGTACTCTGCTCCAAGGACACTTCGTCTTATTTCTAATCCTTTTTCAAATCTCTCTTTGTTCATAGCCATTCTCCTATCGTTTTATATTTGTACACCATTTCCTTTGTTATTCAGAACAATAAGTTCGTTTATATCAGAATATTTATCTATGTCTAAGAGAAACTGAGCCATACTGTCTGTTGTGCCTTTTCCCATATGCTCTTCGACAAGGCTACCGAATTTGGTCAGAAGCTCATCTTCTTGCATGGGGTTATCAATGCTACCTTTTGCATGCAAAACTTTGTGCGTTACTGTAGTTCCATCTGTTAATAATGCAGCTAGCTCGACCTCATCTTCTTTCAGGTTTTCGTCTATCACTACACGAATTTTGTTTTGTACTTCTATAATTTTTTCATCTTTTACCTTTTCATCTGTATACTGTTTTTCACTTGCATCCCCATCTAGGAATGCTATTGCAGCTGTAAAATAAACACTGAACTTTCCTTCTAGCCCTGTCTGTGGAGTTTCCTTACCAGTTAACTCCAGTACATAAGGATTAACCGTTAGCTCAATTGACTCTAGCTGATCAGCTGAAGCACGTTTATGTAAATAAACGCATGCATCAATTGTAGGGTGAAGAACAATCCCGCAAGCATATGGCTTAAAACTATTTTTTAATAGCTCCCATTCCTCTCCCCAGTTCACATTCACTTTTTCTAAGTCATGCTCCGGAGCTAACACATTAGCAAACCCACGCTTCGATTCTAAAATCATTTCAGAGCTCGTAAAACCTCTCTTTGCCAATAATGCTGCTAGCAAGCCATTTTGTGCAGCTTTTCCAGGATGGAATGGTTTAGTCATTGTTCCAAATACATCTCTTAGACCAAATGCTTGTGTCCCTGCTATACCTAAAGCCCAAACCAGCTTTTCAGAATCTAGCTTCAATAAAATACCTGCTGCGATTGCTGCACCAAAAACCCCCGTAGAGCTTGTAATATGCCAGCCTAGCTGATAATGACTTGGGTAAACCGCATTGGCGATTCTTAATTCTGCTTCGCAGCCTAATATAAACGCGTGCAAGATTTCCTCTCCACTTAACCCTAAGTTTTCTCCTAACGCAAAAACGACTGGAGCCACTGGTCCACTAGGATGATGGATCGTATCTAAATGCGTATCATCATAATCAAAAATATGAGAAGACGTACCATTTATTAATGCTGCCATCAATAAATCCACTTTTTCTTCTCTTCCGAATACAGAAACCTGCTCTGCCGATTGCAATTCTTTTGTTACGTCCAACATCATTTCAATAGACGGATGCCTTGAAGCTCCAATGGCAACCCCCATCCAGTTTAGTAAGCTTCTTTTTCCATGAAGCTTCACATCCTCTGGTATTTGTTCAAAAGAAGTTGATAAGCAACGATCTACTAAAGTTTTTGTTACCATTTTTTCTCGCCATCCTTTTTTACTCTATGTAAACTGAAAAAGTCGGTTTTAGTACCAACGTTTTCAGTTCTAAGTTTAGAAATGTAGTAACCTATTTAGCCGCTTCCCGTGCTGCTTCGATTACATCCGCTAGAATTTCTTCTTCATATTCTTCGTAAATTGGCTCCAAAACC
>NZ_JBAEAP010000093.1:0-4632 GCF_056205495.1 Psychrobacillus sp.
GCATGTCCTGGAGTGTCTAAGAAAGTAATCTTTTTGCCATTGTCTACCACTTGGTATGCACCGATATGCTGAGTGATACCGCCTGCTTCTCCAGCAGTTACTTTTGTGTGTCTAATTGAATCTAGAAGAGTCGTTTTACCATGGTCAACGTGTCCCATGATTGTAACTACTGGTGGGCGTTCACCCATGTTAGCAGCGTCTTCTTCAACAGGAGCTTCGAAATGAACTTCTAAATCGGTAATATCGATTTTAATTTCTTCTTCCACTTCTACACCGTAGTCTGCACAAATTAGTTCAATAGCATCCTTATCAAGTTCCTGGTTAATTGTTGCCATTACACCAAGTAAGAACAATTTTTTAATGATTTCTGCAGGCTCACGACCTAATTTTTTCGCTAGCTCTGTAACTGTAAGAGATTCCGTAAAGGTAATTCTTTCTGGAAGTTCTCTTTCTTTTCTTGGTACTGGTGGTTGAACTGGAGTAGTTGGTCCTTTTCTACGCTTGTTGAATCGGCCACCTGGTCTGTTTTGTCCACCTGGTCTGTTTTGGTTTTGGCCACCCGGACGATTTTGTCCACCTGGTTTGTTATTATTAGTAAAGGTTTTCTTTGGTTGGTTGTTTGAACCTTGAGTATTAGAACCTTGAGTATTCGACTGACTTCCTGGTCTTTGCTGAGACTGACCAGCATTAGATGGACGTGATTGCCCTTGTGATGATGGTCTAGATTGATTTTGGTTATTTGGTCTTTGTTGACCTTGGGAAGCTGGTCTAGATTGGTTCTGATTGCTTGGTCTTTGCTGTCCTTGTTGACCTTGTGAAGACGGTCTAGACTGGTTTTGATTATTTGGTCTTTGCTGTCCTTGTGACGCTGGTCTAGATTGGTTCTGATTACTTGGTCTTTGTCCTTGGTTAGCAGGTTTAGACTGTTGTGAATTAGAATTGTTTCCAGCTCCACCTTTTTTATAAATGCCGTCTAATTTACTTACAGCATCTCCTTCAAGCGTAGACATATGATTCGTTACTGTTATATTCAACTTTCCTAGTTGCTCTATAACTTCTTTACTCGATTTATTAATTTGTTTCGCGTATTCATGAACTCTGATTTTAGTCATTAGCTCACCCCCGGTTATATTCGTTGAGAAGGCCGGACAGTTTTTTAGCGAAACCGTCATCCATAATGGCTATTGCCACTCTGGCCTCTTTTCCCGTCGCATGTCCGAGATCGTGCCGGTCTCCAAAGACATGCAGCTCAACGTTAAAAGATGCACATTTATCATTCAATTTTTTAGCAGTATTATGTGAAGCATCGTTAGCTAATATAACTAGCTTTGCTTTCTTACTTCTAATTTCTTTTACGACTAACTCTTCCCCAGAAATCGTTTTTCTAGCTCTAGTGGCGAGTCCTAATAGTTGCGTAATTTGTTGTTCTATATTCATTTCAACTTTTCTCTTTCAATCATGACGATTAACTCATCATATATTTCATTTGGAATGCTTGCTTCTAAATGATTACCTAAAGAATTCTTTTTCTTCGCTTGGTTAACAGCTTCCACGGTTTTAGAGACGTACGCACCACGACCAGATTTCTTTCCTGTCGGGTCCACGCTAACCTCACCTTCCTTAGAACGAACTACTCGAATCATTTCTTTTTTAGGAAACATTTCTCCAGTAGCAACACATTTTCGTAATGGGATTTTTTTTTGAGTGGCCATACTAAAGCAGCCTCCTATTCTTACTCTTCGTCTTTGTAAAAATCAAAATCATCCATATCATTTTCTAATTCTTCTACAATCAGCTGTGGAGAATTCTCGTTAGGATAAATTCCTAGCTCTCTAGCATCAGTTTCACTTTTAATATCAATTTTCCAGCCAGTTAGCTTAGCTGCAAGTCTTGCATTTTGGCCTCTTTTACCAATAGCTAGCGATAATTGATAATCAGGTACTACTACAGTAGTGGATTTTTCTTCTTCATTTACTTGAACATCTAAAACTTTCGAAGGACTAAGTGCATTTGCAACGAAAACAATCGGATCTTCTGACCATTCAACAATGTCAATTTTTTCTCCGCTTAGTTCGTTTACAATCGTTTGAACACGAGCACCTTTCGCACCTACACATGAGCCAACCGGATCAATTTCTTCGTTATGTGCAAACACAGATATTTTTGAACGATCTCCAGCTTCACGAGCGATAGATTTAATCTCTACAATACCTTCGAAAATTTCAGGTACTTCCATTTCAAATAAGCGACGAAGTAATCCAGGATGTGTTCTTGAAACAAACACCTGTGGTCCACGAGTTGTTCGTTCAACCTTTGTAATATACACTTTGATACGATCATGGGGACGATATGTTTCAGTTGGAATTTGTTCGTTTACTGGTAAAACAGCTTCCACTTTCCCTAATCCTACATATATATTACGCGCATCCAGTCGTTCGACAATACCATTTACTATATCGTCTTCACGATCAACATACTCTTCATATATTAATCCTCGTTCAGCCTCACGAACTCTTTGCGTTACAACTTGTTTCGCTGTTTGTGCAGCAATGCGGCCGAAATTACGTGGAGTAACCTCTTCTTCAACTACATCTCCAATTGCATAATGTGGATTAATAGCTTGTGCATCCTCTAAAGAGATCTCTAAACGACCATCTCCTACTTCTTCAACTACATCTTTTCTTGAATAAACGATCATTGAACCATTCGCTAAATTAATATCGACACGAACATTCTGAGCTTGATTGAAATTTCTTTTATAAGCCGTAACTAAAGCAGCCTCGATTGCCTCGATTAATACATCTCTTGAAATCCCTTTTTGTTTCTCTAGCGCTGTTAACGCATCTAATAACTCACTACTCACAGCCACCACTCCTCAATATACATTATGCAGAGAAATCGATTGCTAAACGAGCTAGCGCAATTTTCTCTTTTTCAATTTGAATTTTTACTCTTCTTGTTTTGATGCGAATTTCTATTAAAGCGCCTTCTTCTGCAGTATAAGAAAGTAATGTTCCTTCAAACTCTTTTGCACCATTAATCTGCTCATAAGTTTTAATAAAAACATATTTCCCTACAGCTGCAATAAAATCAGCTTCTTTTTTCAATGGACGCTCTGCCCCTGGAGAGGAAACTTCTAAAAAGTAATTTTCCTTAATAGGATCTTCTTCATCCAGCTTTTCGCTTAGTTTGTTGCTTACTTGTGCACATTGCTCAATATCGATTCCACCAGTTGGTGTATCGACATACACACGTAAAAACCAATCGCGACCTTCTTTTACATATTCAATATCAACGAGCTCTAAGTTCATTTCTTGTAAAATCGGTAAAACAAGCTCTTCCATTTTACTAGTTATATTACTCATAAAGGCCTCCTTACAAAACCGTGATTTTCTATATAACAACAGAAAAGAGCGGGAAATCCCACTCTTTCGTCACAGAACTATGAAACATTGGTAGATTTATCTTACCATACCATAGGTTTGTTTGCAAATTAGTGACTAAAACAACGAAAGCTGATTTGCTTCAGGAAGCCCTTCTAGGCAACCCATTGCATCTAAATAATCAATGATTGTTTTGGATACTTTTCCTCTTTGCTGTAAATCCTCTTTAGAGAGAAATTCACCATTTTTGCGAGCATTAACAATTTGAACTGCTACATTTGTCCCTAACCCTGGTACTGCATCAAAAGGTGGTATTAATGTATTACCTTCTATAGTAAACTCATGAGCTTTGGATTTATAAAGATCAATTTTTTGCATCTTAATGCCACGCTCTGACATTTCTAGGGAAAGCTCTAGCACTGTAGCTAAACTTTTTTCTTTGTTAGATGCTTCTAATCCCTTAGCATTAATCTCATCTAACTTAGCTCTTATAGTATGTGAGCCATTTACAATAGAGATCAAATCAAAGTCTGACGCTCGTACAGTAAAATATGCCGCATAATATAGTATTGGGAAATGAACTTTAAAATATGCAATACGAACAGCCATTAAAACATAGGCAGAGGCATGCGCTTTTGGGAACATGTATTTAATCTTTTTACACGATTCAATATACCAGTTGGCTACACCTTTTGATTTCATCTCTGCTTCAAACTCAGGTGTTAAACCTTTCCCTTTACGTACGGATTCCATAATTTTAAAAGCAAGTGATGGCTCAAGTCCCTGATAAATCAAATAGACCATAATATCGTCACGACAACCGATAACATCAGAAAGCTGACAAGTTCCAGCTTGTATAAGCTCTTGAGCATTACCTAACCAAACATCCGTCCCATGGGACAGCCCGGAAATCTGAACAAGCTCGGAAAAAGTAGATGGCTTTGTTTCTTCAAGCATCTGCCTTACGAAACGGGTCCCAAATTCCGGGATACCAAGGGTACCAGTTTTACAATCAATTTGTTCTGCGGTAACACCAAGTGACTCTGGTCCACTAAATATTTTCATCACTTCAGGATCATCTGTTGGAATCGTTTTAGGATCAATTCCAGATAAATCTTGGAGCATACGGATGACCGTTGGATCATCGTGCCCTAATATATCCAGCTTAAGTAGATTATCGTGAATGGAATGGAAATCGAAGTGTGTCGTTTTCCATTCAGAGTCTTGAGCATCTGCTGGGAACTGAATT
>NZ_JBAEAP010000094.1:0-3397 GCF_056205495.1 Psychrobacillus sp.
CTTAATTCGATCCACAACTTTGTGCAGATGTGCAATATTTGAAATTAAAATAGACAGATGGATGGAAGCTATATCATTATCTGATTTGCCACTAACTGCAACTATATTGGTTTTAGATTCGTTTACTACTTGGAGTACTTCGTTTAGCAAGCCTGTCCGATCAAAAGCAGAAACTTCGATATCTACTTGATACTCTTTTTTCGAAGGACTATCTGATTGCTCCCATTCCACCTCAATAATTCGGGAATGCGCATCATCGTTTTGAACATTTGGACAGTCTGCTCTATGAACAGAAACTCCTCTACCTTTCGTGATAAATCCTACAATCGCATCCCCTGGTACTGGACTACAGCAGCGGGAAAGTCGAATAAGTAGATTATCGATACCTTTTACTACAACGCCAGATTCTGTTGTTTTCTTAATCGTAGGCGTTTGCATTTCAGTATTAATCTTTTCAAGTGCCTCTTCTTGGTCACGGATTTTGCGCATTTTTTCCGCTAAACGGTTTACTACCTGTTGTGCTGTTATTCCACTAAAGCCGACAGCTGCATATAAGTCTTCTTCCCCGGCAAAAGCGTATTTTTCGCAAACCCTTTTAATGTTCTCAGAAGTAAGAACTTCCTTTATATCAAACTCTTGAGCTTTTATTTCTTTTTCAACAGCTTCTTTACCTTTTATAACATTTTCTTCTCTGAGCTGTTTTTTAAAGAATTGCTTAATTTTATTTTTGGCCTGTGATGATTGAGCAATTTTTATCCAGTCTCTGCTCGGTCCAAAAGATTGTTTAGAAGTAAGAACTTCAATAATATCTCCTGTTTGCAGCTTGGTATCCAGAGGTACCATTTTTCCGTTCACTTTAGCACCAATCGTTTTGTTACCGACCTCCGAGTGGACTCGATACGCAAAATCTATGGGAACAGAGCTAGCGGGAAGCTCAATTACATCGCCTTTTGGAGTGAATACATACACCATATCTGAAAACAAATCGAATTTGAGAGATTCCATAAACTCTTCAGCATTTGATGATTCTTGTTGAAATTCTAAGATTTCTCTGAACCAAGTAAGCTTGGAATCAACGTTTTGCTTGCCTGCCTCTACCTTTTTGCCCTCTTTGTAAGCCCAATGTGCTGCAACCCCATATTCAGCGATATTATGCATTTCCTCAGTGCGAATCCGAACCTCTAAAGGCTCTCCGTTAGGTCCGATTACCGTAGTATGGAGGGATTGGTACATATTTTGCTTAGGCATAGCGATATAGTCTTTAAATCGTCCAGGCATTGGCTTCCAAAGTGTATGAATAACCCCTAAAACGGCGTAGCAATCCTTAATACTATTTACAATGATTCGCATTGCTAATAAGTCATAGATTTCATTGAACTGCTTGTTTTGAACGACCATTTTACGATATATACTGTAAATATGCTTCGGTCTCCCAGATATATCCGCTCCTACTTCCATTTCATCCAACTGATTTCTTATATCATCCATAACATCCGTTAAGTAAAGCTCTCGCTCAGTACGCTTCTTCTTCATAAAATTAACAATTCGATAATATTGCTGCGGATTTAAATAACGCAATGCTGTATCCTCTAGCTCCCATTTCACTGCTGAAATCCCTAGTCTGTGGGCAAGAGGTGCAAAAATCTCTAATGTTTCATTAGATATACGTCGTTGTTTTTCCTCAGGTAAATGCTTTAATGTACGCATATTATGTAAACGGTCAGCAAGCTTAATCAAGATAATTCGAATATCCTGTGCCATTGCTATAAACATCTTCCGATGATTTTCAGCCTGCTGTTCTTCTTTAGACATATATTTAATTTTACCTAATTTCGTTACCCCTTCTACTAACAGGGCAACCTCTTCGTTAAATTCACGAACAATATCTTCTCGTGTATATTCAGTGTCTTCTACAACATCATGTAGAAAACCAGCGGCAACAGTCTCGGGATCCATTTGAAGATCAGCAAGAATTCCTGCTACTTGTATGGGATGTAGAATATATGGCTCCCCCGAATTACGGAATTGTTCTCTATGAGCATGCTCTGCCAATTCGTATGCTTTCTTAACGAAGTCAACATGTTCTTTATTCATATAAGTGGAAACTGTTTCAAAAACATCTTCTGCTGTCTTCACCTGATCTTTTGCCATGTTAACTCACCTGATTTCGTTATTTTTCAAAAATAGTATATAAGCTATATTTTATAAAAAAAAAGAGGGACTTGTAAAGTCCACCCTTATCTTGTATAGTCAATTACTTTCTTATTATGCACAATTTGTGTCAATAAAGAAAGAAGAATATTAGTATTGCATTAACGTACGGATGTTATAGTCCTTAAGCTTGTCACGTCCATCTAAATAAGACAATTCGATTAAGAATGCACAGCCTACTACTACACCGCCAAGTTCCTCTACTAATTTGATAGTAGCCTCAATTGTACCACCTGTAGCTAATAAGTCATCTACAATTAGTACACGTTGCCCTGGTTTTACAGCATCTTTATGCATTGTTAAAACATCTTTCCCGTATTCTAATCCGTACTCAGCACGAATTACTTCCCGAGGAAGCTTGCCTTCCTTACGAACTGGTGCGAAACCTATGCCTAAAGCATAAGCAACTGGACATCC
Source organism: Psychrobacillus sp. (assembly GCF_056205495.1). Classification (NCBI taxonomy): domain Bacteria; kingdom Bacillati; phylum Bacillota; class Bacilli; order Caryophanales; family Bacillaceae; genus Psychrobacillus; species Psychrobacillus sp. The sequence continues at coordinate 2,629 of NZ_JBAEAP010000094.1, forward strand.
AATGATAAATCCACGTGCTTCCGGTCCAACGATTATATCTACACCCACTTCTTTAGCATATTCCACAATTTGGTCAGTTGCATATTTATATGCTTCCCCATTATCCATAATTGTTGTAATATCCTTGAAACGAATACCTGGTTTAGGCCAGTCCTCTACAATTGTAACATATTTCTTTAAATCCATTTTTGCTCCTCCTCAGGAACGGTTTGTACTGCTCTTCGCTCTTCAAACCATTGTTTCAGCTCTTTATATGGTGCGTACAATAGCTTCTGCTCTAAATCAATTTGCTTTGTACGCTGTTGATAGATTGGTGCTTCCGATAAATCTCTTTTAGGTAGATTTTCATTCAACACCAATGTGCCACCCTCTATTCTAACAAAATTCAATTCAAAAAACACCTTTGACATAAAATTAATTGTATTTTGGCTCCATCCAGTATGCTTAGATAGCTGTTGTATATGCTGTTTTAAGGCAAATGTTTTTCTTTTTGCGATAAAAGAATAGTACCATTTAAACTGTTCTCGCGTAGGTACGCCCTCAAAGTAAGTCGACTCCGATGCAAAAAAGTGAGCATAGATTCTTTTCCAATCGTGGTATTGTAATAAGTTCATCAATTGCTCTTCATCTTCAGGCAAGTCTAAGAGACATAAACAATTTGCTTTGACTTTTTCTTTTATCAAGCTATCCCATGACCATATATTTTTAGAAACAACAGATTCAAAATGGGAAATAGATTCTTTGTTAAAACAAACAAAAATAGTCTGAG
>NZ_JBAEAP010000095.1:0-4803 GCF_056205495.1 Psychrobacillus sp.
GTCTCACAAGATTCCGTTCTCTTTTTACCCTTAGCAACTACTGCTTTCGTCACGATATGTCGCAAATATTTCATGTTCTTCCTCCTTGTAATCAAGTCATAACATCATATGCACCGTTTGCCCAATCGGTTCATCCGTTTGAAGATGTTGTGTAGATTAAAAGAGAAAGAATTTCATTTCTCGTTAGAATTCGACAAGGAGGTGGGGACATAACCCATCCCTAAATAAATCAGTTCAACTACTTCTTAGCAGTCGTTCTCCGTTACGACGGTCGCTTTCTTGGGGCACGGCTCGAGCCTGGAGTCTCTCCCTCGTGCTCTTCCCCTAGGAGTCGCCGCCTTCACTCCAAACAACTAGTATTTCTTCTATCTAATCAGTTTTAAGATAAATTGAGGTCTTTTTTACTTTCTTAGCACGTTCTTAATTTCTTCATTTTTAAGCTTGAATTTGCCCAAAAATCCTTCTACTTCAATATTTAAAATATACGAAGAGTCGTCAAAACTTGTATAATGTCGTTCTATTTCCGTTATAAATACGCCTGGAGAAACAGAGGAACTAGCAGACTGCATTATAACTGGCTTTTCTTCTCCATCAAGCTGGAAATTGCCGCATTCAGGATCAAGGCAGTTCACTTGATAGGATTTTTCCATCCAATCCCCATAATCAGTTACACTCGGCTTTGATATAATGACACCTATAACAAATGTAAATATAGATAATAACAGTAGAAACCAGACTTTTTTGCCCATTCAATACTCCTTTTAAATAATCATTTGTTACACAGTAACCATTGGCCAGTTAACTTTCCAATTCTTACTCTCCATACGCTTTGTATAAACAGCTTTAAGCTCGTTGCTCGCTTCAAATCGGGGGACGGGGCGGATTTGCATTTGAATTACGTCCTCGATACCATGAGGTGCCGTTAATATTAACCCGTTAGCTCCTAGCTTAACTCCTAATGCTGTAACTGTTTCCGGGAAATTTGCTATCCCCTCTTCTGCAGACTTATAGGGGGGAAGATTGTTTATTTTATGCATCCTCGCCTGGTTTTTCACAGACCAAGGGATACCTGGCTTCCAAGCCACTAACTGCTGTTCAAGTCTTTTCTCCTGTTCCTCATCCAAGCATTGCGGGTCAAAATAGATCACGTCAACATCTGCTAAGGGGGTACGAATATCGTAACCATGGAGAGTATCCCATATTTTTGTCCGAACGAAGCCAGCGCAAATCCACCAATCGGGAAGATTTAGTCGCTCTGCCACTCTCAGTAAATCCATCATCCATTTGTCATCTTCTATTAGGGCCATTATCTCTTGCTCCGTATGAATATCCATCTTAAACATTGGCTTCCCCCTTACTCCGAAAGAATGTGAGCTTCCAGCTTATAAAAATACTAATGATGAGCACCAAAATGTATAACCATTCGAGGCCAACCACTGCAATCATCATATGAATAACAGCAAGTACCCCAACTAAAAACATCGAACCAAACACTTTAATCACAGAACTTTCCTGTGCTTGCTTCGGTTCATTGGAAAAAGGAAAAGGATCTTTTATGAACATCCAATAGGAAACAAGAGATAAAATTACTGCCACTAATAACACTATTACTAGATCCATCCATATGCGGAAGGAAAAGATCCAAAGAAAAATCAGGCTTAAGGGTATTAATATAGGCAAAAAATAATTAATGATGGTTGCTTTCAAGGTGGCACTATATACTAGTCCTCTACTACGCATAGGGGCAACGTAAAATACCCAGTGCGCCTTATAGTAATTAGAATACTCCAGCAAAAGAACTACTGATGGAACAAAAATAAGTGAAAAGTAAATGATCATAAAAGAATTTCCATTAGCCAATTCCTCAAAGCTGCTCATTCTTAAATTATTGAAAAGCATGATAAATGGAAAGATAACTGCAAATCCAAGCATTGGGTATACTTTCAGCTTTAATTCCCTTTCCTCCTTCAGCATCATTGAGGAAAATTTATAAAAAGCTCTTTCTTCCTTTGTTTTACACAAAATACTGGACCAAAATGAGGTCAGTCTTCGAGCTTTTTTCTTTTTTCTATTCGAATCACTTTGCAGCTTAGACAAGTAGTTTTCAAACGTAGGCATTAGTCGTACATATAGCAAAACAGCTATGATCGGAATGATTAGTGCAAGTATAGTAAAAAGAATGATATATAAGGAATAATTGTTATTAAAAATCAACTCAAAAGGTGCTGCATACCAAAACGGCGGAAGGAATAAATGCCACCAGGCAAAGCTGTAACCAATATCCAAATTGACAATATCGAAAATGCGACCTACTAACTGGTAGCTGACAGCCATCCCTATTGCCAAGAAAATTTGAACATAATTAATGACATCCTTCAAAAACTCTCCACTAAAAAAGCGAAGAACGAAAAGGTAGATAAAGGCGGTGAAAATAACCGTCAAACAGCTAATCATTCCTATTTCCACGAAAAATAAAAGGGCAAATAAGGGACCAAACTTAAAGATACTTACGATTAACGGTATAATCACGAAGGAACCAGTCAATAGAAAAATATAAATCAAAATGTGCATTATTTTGGCTGCATTAATCGTACGATTGCTAATAGGCTTTGGCTGAAGTATATTTTTATCCCGAATATCAAGCAGCACAGCAGAAAAGTCTGAGATCATGGACGTCATGAGTATTACAAACATAGAACTGAACATGATCGTGAGAGAAAAAAGAAAGTTATCTCCTAAAAAAAGAAAAGGGGTTAACAGAAGAAGTCCAAAAAGACCATAAACCCATAAGGACTTCGTAAATTGGTTACCATCCTTTTTTTCTTTTGAGCCATTAAATATGGGAGGCAACCTCCGGCTATCCATTGTCAGCTTTAGCTGTAAAATTCTCCTCATTAAGTCATAATCAATATCAAACTTTAAAAATATCTTCCGAAACCGGTCCAGTACTCTAAGCGAAGTAAAATCATTCATGTGAGTTTCCTCCACTAACCGTTTGCACAAAACGTTCTGCAATCTCTTCATGTTCGTTAAAGCCAGTCAGCTGATTGAATATTCCCTCTAAGGAGCCCTCTTGACTTTGTTGCTTAAGCTCGTCAAAGCTTCCGTCTGCCACTACCTCCCCATTTACTAAAAGTACAATCCGATTACTGATTTTCTCAACGACATCCATTATATGGGATGAGTAAAATATAGTCTTCCCTTGTGCTGCAAGCTTTGCAAGTATCTCTTTTATGACCATCACACTGTTCGCATCCAGTCCACTAAGCGGCTCATCATAAAATAATAAATCAGGGTCATGTAGCAGGCTCGAAATGATTAATACCTTTTGTTTCATCCCCTTAGAAAAAGAGGAAAGTCTTTGATGGAAGGCAGCCTCTAAGCTGAATTCCTTCATAAGCGTAAATGCTTTAACCTCTGCCTCCTTAGTTGTAAGACTATACATTTCACCAGTAAAAATTAGATATTCATAAGCCGTGAGATTTTCATAAAGCTCTGCCGTTTCGGGTACATATCCTATTCTCTTTTTATATGTATAATTATTTCTTTTAATATTTTCACCAAAGATCTCAATCATTCCTGAGTAACCATCAATCAAGCCTAGGATTAGTTTTACCGTTGTACTTTTCCCTGCTCCGTTCGGTCCTATATATCCAATGATCTGACCCTCATAGACATCTAGATTTACTCCATTTAAAACATGCTTATTTCCAAACTGCTTAGAAACATTTACTAGCGATAAAATTTTTTTCGCTTCCATTGAACTCCCCCTCGTTCTTTATGAATTATAATTGAATGTACGCTCTTAGCGATGGAATCTTATAATTAAATAACTCTACCAACTATTAAATCTTCACAAACTTGCAACTGTTTCATCCCCTAGTATAATAGAATGTAATTATTCAAAATATTTACAATTAAATTGTAGCATATTATTATTCATAATTGATGACCATCTTTTTTAGTTTTGAACAACAGTTGTACTTTTCAGGTAAAGTGTGTAGGATTTTCTAATATCAATGTCTAAAAGCTGTGAGGAGAGAAATTGCTTTGTTGACTACTTCAGAAATTAATAAAAAATCAATCGCCTTATTAATCATAGGGATTATATTTATCTCCTCTACATTGCGTGCACCACTTACTGCAGTTGGTCCGATCATCTCTTATATTAGAGACGGTCTTGAGATCTCAAATGTATTGGCAGGATTCATCACAACTATTCCGTTGCTCGCCTTTGCAATAATATCTCCATTTGCACCTAGAGTAGCACGACGTTTCGGAATGGAAATGACTTTATTTCTAGCTATTTTACTTTTGGCGTTCGGAATTGCCATTCGGTCCACCGGGACTCCCTTCTTCCTATTGTTTGGCACTGCTTTAATCGGAATTGCGATTGCCTTTGGTAATGTATTGATCCCTAGCTTCATCAAGCTTAAGTTCCCTTTACAAATCGGGTTGCTTACAGGTATTTTCACCGTATCTATGAATCTCTCTGCTGGCATTGGTGCAGGCATTAGTTATCCCATTGCAGAAGGATCATTCCTTGGTTGGCAGGGAGCTTTAGGAATCTGGTCTATTTTAGCTGTCATCGCCTGCCTTGTTTGGGTACCTCAAATTAAACAGAGGCAGCAGATTGTTCCTAATGTTCCCGATACTAACCCTATAAAAGCTAAATCCATCTTGAAATCTCCTTTAACATGGACTATTACTTTATGTATGGGCTTCCAATCCCTTATCTTTTATACAACTGCCGCTTGGATCCCAGAAATATTGCAGACACAAGGAATGGAGGCTGGGAAATCA
>NZ_JBAEAP010000096.1:0-6627 GCF_056205495.1 Psychrobacillus sp.
AACCTGCATCAGCATTTACTCCGTACAGGTAACCGTACGAAGGTAAGTATAATCGTTGAATCCGGGGAAGCAAGAGAGGTCCATCAGTTTGCTGCTCTCATCGGATATGGGGTAGACGCGATTAATCCTTATCTTGCATACGCAACTATAGCGGAGGCTATCCATGATGGCCATTTAGAAAGCACCTATGACGATGCGGTTTCTAAATATAGCAAAGGTATAGCAGAAGGCGTCGTTAAGGTAATGTCTAAAATGGGAATATCCACAGTTCAAAGCTATCGAGGCGCACAAATATTTGAAGCGATAGGTATTGGCCATGATGTCATTGAAAACTATTTCACAGGCACAATTTCTCAGCTTGGTGGAATCGGCCTGGAAACGATTCGCGAAGAAGCGATTCGAAGACATCTTTTAGCGGTAGAATCTACTGTCGATGCTTTAGATTCGGGCAGTGATTTCCAATGGAGAAGTACAGGAGAGCACCATGCGTTTAATCCTAAAACAATTCATACCCTTCAATGGGCAACGCGACGAGGAGACTATGGACTTTATCGTCAGTATGCAGAAATGGCAAATGAAGAGAGAATCGGCTTTTTAAGAAATCTTCTTACTTTTAAAAAAGGGTCGAAAAAGATTCCATTAGATGAAGTAGAATCAGTGGACTCCATTGTAAGGAGGTTTAAGACAGGTGCGATGTCATTTGGTTCATTAAGCCAAGAAGCTCATGAAACGCTAGCGATCGCGATGAATCGTCTTGGAGGGAAAAGTAACAGTGGAGAGGGCGGAGAAAATCCGAATCGATATGTGTTAGATACCAATGGAGATAATCGTCGCAGCTCTATTAAACAAATTGCTTCCGGCCGTTTTGGAGTAAACAGCCACTACTTGGTTGAAGCCGATGAGCTTCAGATTAAAATGGCTCAAGGAGCAAAACCGGGTGAAGGCGGTCAGCTTCCAGGCAATAAAGTATACCCATGGGTAGCAGATGTCAGAGGCTCGACGACAGGGGTAGGTTTAATATCTCCACCTCCACATCATGATATCTATTCAATAGAGGATATGGCCCAGCTGATTCATGACTTAAAAAATGCAAATCGCTCCGCTAGGATTAGTGTGAAGCTAGTTGCAAAATCTGGCGTAGGAACGATTGCCGCTGGTGTCGCTAAAGGTGCAGCAGATGTAATTGTAGTTAGTGGGTACGATGGTGGAACGGGAGCCTCTCCGAAAACAAGCATTAAGCATACAGGATTACCTTGGGAGTTAGGCCTTGCGGAAGCTCATCAAACGTTAATGCTAAATGGCTTGCGAAACAAAGTCGTGTTAGAAACAGATGGCAAACTCATGACTGGTAAGGATGTCGTTATGGCTGCCTTGTTAGGAGCAGAGGAATTTGGCTTCGCGACTGCCCCTTTAATCGTACTTGGATGTGTCATGATGCGTGCTTGCCATATGGATACTTGTCCAGTTGGAATAGCAACACAAAATCCAGAGCTACGAGATAAGTTTAGTGGTTCTGCAGACTATGTCGTAAACTTTATGAGGTTTGTGGCAGAGGAAGTAAGAGAGTATATGGCTTTACTCGGTATTCGAACTGTAGATGAATTGGTAGGTAGAACGGATCTATTAGAGGTTAGCGAGCGAGCGAAGGCTCATTGGAAAGCCCAGCAATTAGATCTATCTGTATTGCTTTATCAAGTGGGTGGGGATCGTACTTGCAAACAAGCTCAAGACCATCAGCTTGAAAAATCATTTGATATCAGAGAGTTGTTGCCACAAGTAGAAAAAGCTATTATTCATATAACGAAGGTAGATTTAAACTACACCATTGCTAATACTGATCGAGTTGTAGGAACAATTATAGGGAGTGAAATCTCTAAGAAATACGGAGCAAGCGGCTTACCTGATGACTCGATAACTCTACGCTTTAAAGGAGCGGCAGGTCAGAGCTTTGGAGCATTTATCCCCCAAGGAATGACGATGTTCGTAGACGGGGATGTAAATGACTATTTTGGTAAAGGAATTTCAGGTGGGAAGCTTGTAGTTACTTCACCGTTATCGGGAACAGCAGAACTAAATGTTATAGCGGGTAACGTTGCATTATACGGAGCAACTAATGGTTCTGTATTCATTAACGGTCGTGCTGGAGAGCGTTTTGCAGTGAGAAATAGTGGAGCCGATGTTGTCGTTGAAGGAATCGGAGATCATGGCTGTGAATACATGACAGGTGGTAGAGCGGTTATTCTAGGTGACGTAGGCAAAAACTTTGGAGCTGGTATGTCTGGTGGTATTGCCTACGTGCTAGTGGATGATATAGAAGGATTTAAGTTTAAATGTAATATGGAAATGATTGGTTTTGAAAAGCTTCAGTCTAAAGAAGAGATTCATAGTGTAAGGCAGCTAATCATGGATCATTATTATTATACAAGAAGCACAAAGGCTATGAATATCTTGGACAAATGGGAAGATTCAGTTCACAAGTTCGTAAAGGTTGTACCTAATGACTATAAAAAGATGCTAGAAAGAATTGCAACATTTAAAAATGAAGGACTGACGACAGACGAAGCAGCGATGAAGGCATTCTTATCAACATCTACAAAAAAAGTAGAAAAGAAACCTACGCTTCTGAAGTGATAATAGTCTATAAAAGATTTGTTCCTGAGGAGAAAAATAACGACCATTTAAGGAAAGGAGGAGTTTCAATATGGGTAAACCAACTGGGTTTATAGAATATAAACGAGAAAAAGCCAAGGAAGTAGCTCCTCTTAAGCGTATAAAAAACTGGGAGGAATATGCATCCAAGCTTTCGGATGAATCTCTTCGTAAGCAAGGTGCAAGATGCATGGATTGCGGAACTCCATTTTGTCATATGGGTATTGAAATAAGAGGCGCGACAGCCGGGTGCCCGATTAATAACTTAATCCCTGAGTGGAACGATTTAGTCTATCGAGGGAAATGGCAGGAAGCTTTAGAGAGATTATTAATGACTAATAACTTTCCGGAGTTTACTGGACGTGTTTGTCCAGCCCCTTGTGAGGGATCGTGTACGTTAGCTATTACAGATCCAGCAGTTTCTATCAAGAATATAGAAAGAACAATTATAGACAAAGGGTTTGAAAATGGATGGATTACTCCGAGAATTCCTTCTGTTCGAACTGGTAAAAAAATAGCTATTATTGGTTCGGGCCCAGCAGGTTTGGCGAGTGCAGATAATTTAAATCAGGCAGGGCACTCGGTTACTGTGTATGAAAGAGCTGATCGTGCAGGAGGTCTCCTCATGTATGGCATTCCAAATATGAAGCTGGAAAAAGAAATAGTAGAGAGAAGAGTTCACCTACTTCAGCAGGAGGGCATCGACTTCGTATTAAACACAGAGGTCGGTAAGGATATCACTGCAGATGAGCTAAAACTTCAATACGACGCAATTATCTTATGTATTGGTGCACAGAAACAGCGCGCCCTTCATATGGATGGAAGCGATGCAGATGGAGTTTATATGGCGATGGACTATTTGACTTCCACAACCAAAAGTTTATTAGATTCAAACTTCGCAGACGGTCAGTTTATTAATACAAAGGGGAAGGACGTCATTGTGATTGGTGGTGGTGACACTGGAGCAGACTGTGTGGCAACAGCTATACGCCAAAATTGTAGAAGTGTCGTACAATTCGGTAAGCACCCACAGCTACCGGCAGTTCGAGCGGCAGATAACCAATGGCCAACAGACCCAAATATTTATAAATTGGAATATGCATATGAGGAAGCCAATGCAAAATATGGCAAGGATCCACGGGAGTATTTAATTCAAACAAAAAAGATGATCAAAGATAAAGATGGCAAGCTGAAAGAGCTTCATACCGTTCAAATGGAAAAAATATTAGGGGAAGATGGTTTCTACTTTTTTAAAGAAGTTCCAGGTTCAGAGAAAGTATGGCCAGCACAATTTGTTTTTGTAGCTATAGGCTTTGAAGGGCCAGAAACTCCTTTGGCTGATCAGTTTGGTGTAAAGGTGTTAAACAAACGTATTGTTGCCTCGGCTAAAGATTATATAACCAATGTGGAAGGTGTATTTGCAGCAGGAGACGCTAGGAAGGGTCAAAGCTTGATTGTCTGGGCTATTAAAGAAGGGCAAGAGGTTGCTAAAAGAGTAAATGAGTTCGTTATGAATAAATCGGTTGTAAACTAATTATTGAGGCGAGAGACTAGGTGATAGGTCTCTCGTTTTTTTGCTTTAGTAGTTTAAAACGCTTAGAATAATTTTCTAGTTTTGAATGAGAAATGGTACACTTCATTTATATAAGTAGCAATAGAGGGATTGGTGAGGCATTGGATGGAAGAACAAAAAATTATAGAACTGTGCAATAAATATGGGATAATTCCAAATTACATAGAAATCTTACGAAGGGATGAACGTGTTTTAGCAAAGGTTACTTCAGATCAAAAATATTTTTTGAAAGGAGAAATTGCAAATAAAGCATATTGGGAAAATTGCTGTCATTATTCAAGGTTATTATTAGAAAATGGAATGAAAGTTACGCAATATCAAAAATCTTTAGATGCCGCTTATGTAGTAGAATTTGAGGATAAGGTATTTTCATTAGAAATTAATCTAGCTGGTAAACCAGTAGAGATCTTAACTGATAGAGAAATAATTGAGATTGGCCGTTTATTAGGTATTCAACACGCTTTGTCCATTAAAATACCAACGCCATTTAATACAGCTACTTCGTGGAGTTTATTTGGGGGTAACCTAACTGATGAGATAGGAGATTATGATGAAAACGAATTAAGCTTTTTGGATTTTAAGAAACATTATGAGGATCAACCTCTGTTTTCAAATATTGAATCGTTATATCAGGAATATCGCAAAAGTATTTATGAAATATGGGGTCTTTTACCTCAAGGCGCTGTTCAAGGAGATTTCTGCTACTACAATATGGTGCTAGAGGAAGATGGAAGTCTAGCTATTTATGATTTTAATTTAGCTGGTAATGAAGTTTATTTAAATGAATGTATTGCAGTTGGGGTGTATCATGCATGGCATGCTCCCTATGAAGGGAAATTAAAGGAAGAGGAACGATTCCAACTATTCATTAATTCGTATACAAGGGAACGGTCTTTTAATGTAATCGAACAAGCTACATTTTTACAATTAAAAGCGATCATTCGTGCATTTCGTTATGACCGAATAGAAGAGGGGATTTCGTTAAAATTAGAGCATGAGCAAAATCTTTTTTTACAAAACACCTTACTCATACTTGAAAATGCTGGATAAATATATCAAACTTTATAATTAAACTAGGTTTATACTTCAATAAGCACCTCAACTTTTTCTAGCCAAAAGCCCTCCTTTTATTTTAAAGCAGGGACTTTTTTTGTATAGAATGATGTTAGTTTAAAGCACTGCTCTTTCTCTAATAAGCAATTGTTAACTTTGATGAAGACTAGTTTTTAAGGAATTATACTTTGAATTAATGCAATATCACTTTTAAGTGCATTAGGTACAAAATAATCGCTCCCCAATGAAGAAACAACCAGCCCAAAATTGTAACATGCTATATTATTTTCACTATGCTATCGTATTAGCAGACTAAAGTTTTTCTTTTATTTTCTGTCAACTGATGGCATAATAAAAGTAAGAGATAGAAGAGGGGGAACAGCATGATTGGCATAATAGATTATGGAGCAGGAAATTTACATAGTGTGGTAAAGGCAATTACTCGTCTTGGTTATCAGATTAAGCTTATTACTAAACCTAGTGAGCACGATGATGAAATAGAAAAGCTAATTCTACCAGGTGTAGGAAATGCCAAGGTGGCCATGGATGTTTTAAATGACACAGGCTTAAGTGACTATTTGCGGGCAGAAGTTGATAAGGGGACACCCCTTTTAGGAATTTGTTTAGGAATGCAGCTTCTTTTAGAAACGAGTGAGGAAGGTAATGTTCCATGCTTAGGGTTTCTACCAGGAACAGTCCCTTTGTTTGGCGAAGAGGCAGAAAAAGTTCCGCATATGGGTTGGAATCAAGTTCAGGATGTGCAAAATCATTTCTTGTTTCAAGATATTCCAGATAACACTGACTTCTATTTTGTTCATTCCTATTACGCACAACCTAGCATGGAGGAAGACATAATCGGTGTGACAAATTATGGACCTGACTTTGCATGTGCAATCGGAAATTCGCAGGTGATGGGTGTGCAATTCCATCCAGAAAAAAGCGGTAAATACGGCATTCAATTGCTAGACAATTACTGCAAGCAAGGAGTTGACAAGCATGCTTAGAAAAAGAATTGTTCCTGCAATAGACGTTTTAGGTGATAAAGCAGTAAAATATGTACAATTTAGAAACCCTACGATCATTGGTGATCCAGCAGAATTAGGGAAGAAATATTCAGAGGATGGGGCGGATGAGTTAATCTATCTTGATACTACTGCTTCGTTGAAAAACCAAGACTTAAAGATAGATTGGATTCGTCGAGTTGCAGAGCAAGTATACATACCTTTTTCGGTAATTGGCGGTGTTCGAACGATAGATGACTTTAAAAGGTTGCTTCGCGCTGGAGCAGATAAGGTAGGGGTTAACTCCGCCGCTGTACAGCGACCAGAGCTCTTAAGAGAAGCTGCAGATAT
>NZ_JBAEAP010000097.1:0-3045 GCF_056205495.1 Psychrobacillus sp.
ATGAACTCTATTATTTGTCGTAGTAGTCATTACTATTCCTCTTTCATGTAAATTCTTTTATTCAACCTGAAATAGTATAACAACAGAAAAGAATTTTGTGAACTTTAGCAAGATGGTGTATTAACAGGCTACTTGCACAAAACAAGAAAAGCGCAAGCGCCTATGTCTGCCCCGACAGGCAAATGGGGAAAAGCGAGGAGGCAGCTCTTCAGCCACCACAGCTTTTATCCATTTGACCCCGAGGGGCAAGGCGGGGGAGCTAGACATCAATTTATCCACAGGTTTAGAACTTTATAGTTTCCTAAACAACCAAAAAGGCACTTTTTGTTCAAATTGAACAAAAGTGCCTTCTAATTGTCTGGATAACCACATACGCCCGAGTTTCCAAACCCTTAATAAAATTACTAGATTTCATTTTACGACGATCTTACTTCATTTCTTTAATCTGCCTTTAATATTAATTCAAAGCCGTCCTTTATGTCGCCATTAATCACCGTAGTGTGATAATCACCATTCGCCCAATCTCTTACCTGGCTATGGTACCACTCTGATTTAATGTGTCCACTTTGCCCCGGTCCCACAATGTGATAGGCCTTTGAAAGATCAGCTAAATCAGCTACAAATCTCCAGGATGCACCGTGATTCACGCTTCCGTCTTCTTTATAACCTGCTGCTTGAACGGTAATATTAGATCCACCTATCGGTACTGGTTCAGGGTTTAAAAAGTAACCAAGTATAGGAGAGGCGCCTGAAATTGGATGATCAAACGTTAATTGATGATAGTCTCCCCATTTCCATTTGGCCTCGTTTTTCCCAAAATCCTCTTCAATTTCTTTTAGGGCAATTGTAAACGAATCGAAGACCCACTTATCTACTCCACCGTACTCCTCTAACCAAGCACTTGCTTCGCTTTTATACCCTTTCCGTAATAATTGATCTGAAATATTGCCCTTTCCAGGTAACATGGCATAAACGTCCTCAGGCATTTGCTCCTTAAACATTGTTTTTGGAAGCTGCTTCATCCATTTATGAAAAACTAATGGTGCTGACTGATTTTTATCATCAACATGATCCCATTTCTTTAACACATTTAGAACTTCATTATATTTATCTTCGCTATCTTGCTTTTCTACCGACTCTACCATGGAAGCTAAAAATTCACGCGCATATAAATTTTTTTGATCCATCTGTAGTGTCATCATATCTTCCTTAGTTAACTCACTTTTACTTGCCAACACTTCAGCAATTCTTTCGTAACGGTAAGATTGCGCCCAAAAATCAGTTATATGGTATAAATAGGACTCATCGACAACCTCATTATTTGCTGTTGCAATAAAACCTTCTTCAGGATTAACAACCTTAGGAAGTTCTGTATAAGGTACATAACCAGTCCAGCCAAATTCGTTAGAATCGCCCGGAACCGGAAGCTGTCCATCACCTGTTTTACGGACCGGTATCCTACCATTAGCTTTATAAGCGATTGTCCCATCCTTTGCGGCAAATACAAAGTTTTGTGCTGGAGCATGAAAGTCCTCTAAAGCACTCTCAAACTCCTCCCAATTAGAGGACTTATTCATTTTTAATATAGCCTGTAATTCTAAAGTAGGCTCTAACGCTGTCCACTGCATAGAAAATAATGCAGAAGGATCCTCTTCCTTGAAAAGCACATCAGAAATAATTGGTCCATGGCGTGTCACCAACACCTCAAATGGCACGTCCTCTTCTCCCTTTACTTTGATATTCGTTTTACGAATAGCTGCCTGTTCCCATTTACCCTCATACATAAATTTCGTGCGATCATCTGGGTTTGGTGTTTCAATATATAAGTCCTGTACATCGGGCCCAACATTTGTTACTCCCCATGCCACTTCTTCGTTATGTCCTAAAATAATACCAGGTATTCCGGCGAATATTACACCACTTACATTTTGACTCGGTGACTCTAAATGCATTTGATACCAAATCGACGGGGTGCTTAAACCCAAATGTGGATCATCTGCCAGAAGCGGCATTCCACTAGCAGTCTTTTCTCCACTAACAACCCAGTTATTACTTCCATTAAATTCATTCGGCAGTATAGCCGCATCAAATCTGCCACTAACAGCAACTGGATTACTTAAATTCGCCTCAATAATAGAAGGTGCATCCTCTGGATAAGTGATAAATAGTTCTTCCGCCTTTTCTTGCTCAAACTCATTAATTGCCCAATGGCGAAGTGCTAGGCTTGACCAATTTCCACCTAAATCATATGCCATAAATTTACCGACAGCCAAAGAGTCAATTGGAGACCACTCTCTAGGTTCATAGCCTAATAGTTTAAATTCATAACTGAGCTTTCCCTCTTCTATAGCATAATCAATGAATTCATTTACCCCTTCTGTATACCACTTCAAAACCTGCTTTGCTTCGTCACTATAGCCGGCGTAGGATTTCTCAGCTGCATCTCGAAGGCTAAAGGTTAAAAAGAATTTATCTGTATCTAATGCCCCTTTACCAACTACCTCTGCTAGTTGGCCGCTCGCCTGCCTCCTAGCTAAATCCATCTGAAATAAACGATCCTGTGCTTGCACAAATCCTTGAGCACGATAAAGATCTTCATCACTCTGAGCTTTAATATGAGGAACCCCATCCTGATCCCGTACAACCTGAACGTCTTCATTCAATACTTTTACTGCCAGCTCTCCTCGAATAATAGGCTTAGTGTTAGACAAAAAAACATTTAAGCCTACTACAACCACAATTACAATAGCCACTAGTATTCCTAATATCCAAAGAAGTACCTTCCTGCCTTTCTTCAAATAATTACCCCCTTTGTATTTCTATGTCATAATTCGACAAAACAAGGTAAACCCCTGCCCATCATTTTAAATTTCTTGGAATAGAGCCTGATACTTGAAGATAAAAAAAGCCCCATGAATAATGTATATTCATAGGACTAGATTTATATTATTTACTATTTTCCCCAACTATTTTAACTTCTAGTTCTAACTCAACCCCGAAGTTATCATGCACTGCTTTTTTCACCATTTCAATTGTATTTATATA
>NZ_JBAEAP010000098.1:0-1743 GCF_056205495.1 Psychrobacillus sp.
CCCATTTTTCTCCATTATTGTACCACTATTAATAAACCGGTTAAAAAGTATAGTTGTCAGAGGAGGTAATGGAGCGAACTATGAAGAATAAGTTAATAATTGGACTGTTCATTACTGGGCTAATACTTTTTGGATGGATGAACCTTTTTTACCTACCAGAAAAAGAAAATTTACAAGCGGAAGAAATGGCACGACAGCTTGATCCAGAGACACATGATTTTAGCAAGGTGCAAGTATATGAAAATCTATATATGGGAAACAACTCAAATAATGCTCATTTGTTTCAATCACTTCCTTTACAAAATTATTTGAATGGCTTTGAACAGGACCCTGATCGTTTTTTGTTAATCGTGAAATATAGAGATTTAAGTGATGTTTCTACACGTCAAATACATCAATCGGTCATTTATAACACAACTGCTGCGTTTGTACTTATTAAGAATTTGGAACAAATAGAGTTAAGACTCCCAAATGAGTCCTTTGTTGTTAACAGAAGCAATGTGGAAGGTGTTTTAGGAAATTTAGATGAGCTATTAGATCCTTTGTTATTTGAAAAAGAAGTTCAACAGCGATTAAAAACAAAAGAGATAGAGGAATGGTTGGACCAGTACTTAGTCAATTAGGAGGGATAACATGAAGGAGCACGTCATTCAGGCGTATAACCAGCTGGCTGATGATTATGAGTATAACGTTGACCAAAGGAGTATTTATAATACTGAGTATGAAAGGCCAGCAATGATGAAGCAATTACCTTCAGATCTAACTAACTTAAGTGTGTTAGATGCAGGGTGTGCAGCAGGATGGTATACCTCTAAGTTCATTCAAGCAGGTGCTAACGTTACAGCTACAGATATTAGCCTAAATATGGTAGAGGCTACTAAAAGAAGAGTGGGAGATGGAGCAGATGTTCTTTGTTTAAATCTCGAGGAAAAACTTCCATTTGAAGATTCTAGCTTTGACTTTATCATTACCTCATTAGTCCTTCATTATATCAATGATTGGGAATTGACATTTAAAGAGTTTCAAAGAATCTTAAAGCCAGGCGGTCAATTCATATTTTCCGTACACCACCCATCAATGGATGTGAAAAAAACGGAGGAAGTAGATTATTTTTCACATGAACTTATAATAGATCAGTGGACTCGCGATGGGAAAATAATTGAAGTGCCTTTTTATAGGAGACCTATGCAAGCCATAATAAACGAAACTTTAAAATATTTTAAATTAGAGCGTCTTATAGAGCCACAGCCTACGAAAGAATTTAGGAATATAGATCCTAAAGGGTATCACAAGCTGATGACCACTCCACACTTTTTGATAATTAATGCAAGAAACTGGTGAACATAAGGTTAAGGGGGTATTAAATATGTCTAAAGAATTTATCGCCATAATATCAATAGTTTCTGTAGTGATCTGGATTTTAGTTTCCCAAGAGGCTGTAAAACCCTCAAAAGAGATAAATTGGTGGAAAATGATCAGCTTACTTTCTGTAGGAACTGTATTGGCATTAGGGATAACCATTTCCCTTATTCAAAGCCTGCCGTTCTAGGATAGGTAACTGGGGTTTTTATTGAATATTTAAATAACCAATAGAATTATAAAAGGACTTAGATTTGTTTGAGTAAACTAAGTCCTTTTATCCTGCAAAATGATTACACTCCACCACTCCACTTTAAGACATTACCATTATAAACCATTTATGATATGATAAAATTTTATATTTATTTATTTGGAGGAGTTCAT
>NZ_JBAEAP010000099.1:0-5260 GCF_056205495.1 Psychrobacillus sp.
TTCTTCAAGATCGAAGAGGCGGGCACGAAGTACACGGAAAGCTTTTTCTTTGTTTTTAATCTGAGATTTTTCATCCTGCATTGAAACAGTGATCCCTGTAGGTAAATGGGTCATACGAACAGCTGACATAGTCGTGTTAACCGATTGTCCACCAGCACCTGATGATGCAAAAGTATCTACACGAACTTCTTTTTCGTGAATCTCTACGTCTACTTCTTCCGCTTCTGGAAGAACTGCAACTGTTGCAGTAGATGTATGAATACGGCCACCTGACTCAGTTTCTGGAACACGTTGCACGCGGTGTGCACCATTTTCGTATTTCATCTTAGAATAGGCATTATTACCATTAATCATAAAGATGATTTCTTTATATCCGCCTAAACCCGTTGGATTCGATTCCATAACCTCGATTTTCCAGCCTTGTGTTTCAGCGAATCGGCTGTACATACGGAAAAGATTCCCTGCAAATAACGCTGCCTCATCTCCACCCGCAGCCCCACGGATCTCCATAATAACGTTTTTGTCATCGTTCGGATCTTTCGGGATCAACAAAATACGTAAACGCTCTTCTAGCTCAGCAATCTGCCCTTCTAGCTCGTTCACTTCTTCCTTCACCATTTCACGCATATCTGCATCTAGCTTCTCATCAAGCATTTGCTTTGCATCCTGGTATTGGCTTTTAACATCCTTATATTCTCTATATGCATCCACTGTCGCCTGTAGATTCGATTGTTCCTTTGAATACTCTCTTAGCTTGTTCGTATCATTCACTACATCTGGATCACTAAGCAATTCATTTAAATTATTATAACGGTCTTCTACCGATTGTAATCGATCAAACATCGTGCTCACCTCGTTCATTTATATGTCTAATAGTACTATTATAAAGAAAAAGCGTAGCGCTTGCTACTTTTTCTATTTTAAAGGGCCTTTATGCTAATGAAAGAATACATACCTATTCTACTTCAGTAAAGCGCTCGCGAAGATACAATTTCGCTCGCCATCCGCCGGTTTACGGATTGATAGCTCAACTGGACAGGTGGGAAAGTTTATGGCTTTCTGCAAGGTTCTCGCTTATCTACGCAAGGTTCTCGGCTTTCTGCAAGGTTCTTGCTCATTTCCGCAAGGTTTATGCCCGTCTCCGCAACGTTCTTCGCCATCTCTGCAAGGTTTCGCTTCTTCTCCGCAAGGTTCTCTATATTGTATTAGAAATACCTACTCCTGTTCACTGAGTAAGCGGTGGATTGGAGTGGCATTTGCGACAAACTGGATAATAGGAGTCATTTCCACCGATTTGAATTTGTTCTCCTGTATATACTGGTTGGCCGCTCTCATCCACTCGTAAGTTCATGATTGCTTTGCGATGGCAGAACCAGCATATCGTTTTCATTTCTTCGATTT
This sequence comes from Psychrobacillus sp., assembly GCF_056205495.1. Lineage (NCBI taxonomy): Bacteria > Bacillati > Bacillota > Bacilli > Caryophanales > Bacillaceae > Psychrobacillus > Psychrobacillus sp. The sequence goes on from NZ_JBAEAP010000099.1 coordinate 1,402, forward strand.
TATCCGCATAGATCAGCATATATTTACTGCCCTCGAACATTTCGTTTTGGAAGTCATTCTTTAAGCCAAAGCCCATGACAGGGATATTTAGTTCATCTACAATTTGTGTAAGCTGAAGAACATGCTCTTTTTTTAAGAATTGCACCTCATCGATTAACACGCAATATGGTTTCGGATCTATTTCTTTTACTACTTCATATAGGTTCGTTTCATCATAAATTGCAGTGGCCTTTCTCTTCAAACCAATTCGGCTAGAGACGTGTCCCACCTCATCACGAGTATCAATACCAGGTGTGAAAATAACGACTGGTTTATTTTGTTCTTCATAATTATGGGCTACCTTTAAAATTTCAATTGATTTTCCACTGTTCATCGCACCATGCTTAAAAAATAGTTGAGCCATGATATATCTCCTTACTTATCGACTATGTATTTTGCTTCTATCTATTTATATCATACGGGTGTATTCCCCGAAACTATTTTAAAGGAATTGTCACAAGAAAAGCGCAACCGCCTATCTCTGCCTAGACATCAATTTATCCACAGGTTCAAAATTTTATAAATTCCTAAACAATAAACAAAAATACCTGCAAAGCACTAAGTGCTCTGCAGGTACTTTGTTATTAGTCTTGAGTTTCTTCTTTAATTCCGTATTTTTTGTTGAAGCGATCAACACGGCCATCCGCAGCTGCGAATTTTTGACGTCCAGTATAGAATGGGTGACATTCGTTACAGAACTCGACTTTAATGTCTGATTTTACAGAACCAGTTGTGAATGTGTTACCACATGAACATGATACTGTTGCTTCTTTGTAATCGGGATGAATTCCTGCTTTCATCTCTATCTCTCCTCTCGCCCTGAACCATCTGGAACAGAGTTGGTTATGGAACTGATACCTTACACGATCCGATTGATGTCAATCGCATATGTAGCAGAAATGTATAAACTTACGTTTCATATAATAACATGTCTTCACGTTCTAGACAAGTCATTAGTTTTTGTTTAATGACTTGTCTTAGATGTTATTTTGGAAACTTGGAGTGTCTGTACAAAGTGTTTTCGTCTATACACGCTAAGAACTAAGCCTATTAAGAAAGCATTGAGGACGGTTGGCATAAATCCATAGCTAAAAAACGGTAGTGATATCGATACAATTGGAACTAACCCAACTGTCATTCCAATGGCATAGATGAATTGTGTGGAGAAAATTGTAATACATCCTGTAATGAATAATCTTCCGAAGGAGTCCTTCACGGAAGAAGTAATGTGTAAAAAGCGCATAATCACTAAGCTTAGTATTATAAATATTCCAATTGCCACAGCTAAACCATAGGATTGAATTAGATGTCCAAACACTAAATCTGTATGTGCTTCAGGTAGATTATAAGTCGTTCCTGCCCCAAACCATTTAGCTCCTTGTAGTAAATCTGTAAGCAATACATTCATATATCCTGCACCTTCAGCGTAACCTGCTGGATTTAAGAAGCCCAATAGACGGTCTATCTGGTATTTTGCGATACTTCCATTTTGATAGCTGAACCACGTAAATATAATAAAGCTAATGATTAAAGCTGCCACAGCTCCAGTAACTATACTTTTTTGCTTTCTTGAAAACTTACTTTTCAAGAATAACACCGCAACAAGAGCTCCGTATATTAATAAAATTGACAAGTCCGCATTAAAGCTAAATAAAATAAATGAAAGTCCAACTAATACAATCGCTTTCCATAAGGCAAAATTCTTTTTTGAAAACAAAGCTGCCCAGGCAATACAGTAAAGTGGAATCGCCATCCAAACCTTCAAACTAATAAATCCAACTTGGATCATTACTTTCCCGTTTACTTGTGCATTGTAAAAACTGTATAAAAATATTATAAATAAGGAAGCAATGCCGAAAAAAACATAACCCAATTGTGCAAACTTTCGATAATCCAAAAACATTAATCCAAGAGCAACACCAAAGCCTAAGATAATATGAATTACATGATTAGATAAAAACGCAGGAATCATATGACCATATCTGTACTCATAATGCGGTTGATTCAAAGCCACAATTGGCAAAAAGCTTAGTAATAATATTCCAATGAGTAAGGAGAGAAGCAGCCAATCTATTTTAGGCTTGTGGATATCATTTAATGATTTACCGAGCACGGTAGGACTGCCCATTTCGGAAGCAGCTTTACCCTCTGCCTCCTTTTCCGTATATCCTTTTGTCATCCAAGACATCTTCGAGTGTTCCATATGATTAGCTAGCTCAGCTTCCACATAACTTTTTGCCTCTTTAGAGCGAATATGTGCAATAACTGACTGTAAATATTCTTTAATGCTCATCTGTAGTCACCTCGTGAAATAACTGCCTTAGTGAGAAACGAGTTGCTGGAGAAGGATGCTTTTTCTGTAATAGCTTATGTCCTTTTTTCGATATTCTATAATACTTTTCTCCTTCAGTCCAAAAGGATTCTAGCTCACCGTTTTGTTCTGCCAGATGAAGTGAGGTATATACAGCTCCTTCATTAAATCTAATAGATTTTTCTCCTTTTATATGTAGAAGCTCCGCTAACTCACTCCCCGTCTTGGATTCTACTAAAAGAGGTAAAATCTCTTCTGTTAAAGCAGCTGGAGTGAGTTGTTTAATTTGGTCATTTACTTTTTGGCGATGTACCTCTGAAAATTGCAGATGCTCAAATGTAGTATTTTTCATAGCTTTTTTTAAGCCCTTCAATCGTTCTTCCATTCAGATCCCTCCAATGTATTCTTTAATAGAAGTTTTCCTTTGCGTAGCCTCGTCTTAATGGTATTTTCATTAAGCTGCAAAACGGCTGCTGCTTCCTTCATGGTCAGTTCTTCAAAATAAGCTAAGTAAATTACTTCACGATATTTAATAGGTAAGCTCATGACTGCCGCTGCAAGCGATGCATCCTCATCTTGCTGGACAATGATTTGTTCTACACTTGAAGACAATGTAGCTCTATTTAGAAACGCATCTTCTGTTATCCTAACATTTTTGTTATACCAGCTTTTTAAATAGTCCTTGGCATGATTGATGGCAATGCGCCATAACCATGTTTTAATAGATGATCGTCCTCTATAGCTCGGTAACCCTTTGTAGCATTTCACAAAAATCTCTTGTGTTAAATCCTCAGCAATCGTTTCGTTATGTACGTAAGCATAGACTAGCTGCAATATATCCTGACCATGTGTACTCATCAGTTCATCGATGAGCTGCTCATAATTCTCAGATTTAGTATCCCCCATTAGCATTCGCTCCACCGTTGTCCCCCCTTTTGCACATTAGACGAGTGTGCAGTTAGAAAAGTTTTCATTTATGAAATTATTATTTAAAAACATCAAAAAAGGAGACTCAGGACTGTTGCCTTGAGTCTCCATTTATTTATGGAAGTTATTAGTTCAATTATAGTGACACTTTACCACTACGATGTGCTTTCATTTCTTCACTTAATTGCTCGAAGAAGCCTTCGTTTGTTTTCGTTAAGCGAAGTTTTTTCAAGAAACGCTCTCCAAAATCGTGAGAGTCAGAGAAGGTTTTACGAATTGCCCATAGTTTATCTAATTGGTCCTTAGGTATTAGCAATTCTTCTTTTCTTGTTCCGGAACGACGAATATCAATAGCTGGGAATATACGGCGCTCTGCTAGGCTACGATCTAAGTGAAGCTCTAGATTTCCTGTACCTTTAAATTCCTCGTAAATCACTTCATCCATTCGTGAACCAGTATCTACTAAAGCAGTTGCTAAAATAGTTAAGCTTCCGCCCTCTTCGATATTACGCGCAGCACCGAAGAAGCGTTTGGGACGATGGAATGCAGCAGGGTCAATACCACCAGATAACGTACGTCCAC
>NZ_JBAEAP010000100.1:0-5111 GCF_056205495.1 Psychrobacillus sp.
AGCTACGCTTATGCTAAAGATACGCCCTTTGAAAAGAGAGCCCTGTTTAGCGTAAACATGCATATTTCATCTGGCTCTTATCAAGCAATTATAGGGCATACAGGGTCGGGCAAATCAACTGTATTACAGCACTTGAATGCATTGTTAAAGCCTACAGATGGCACAGTTAAAATAGGAAATGTAGAAGTGAAGGCAGATAAGAAAAATAAGCATCTACGCTCAGTTAGACAAAAGGTAGGCATTGTTTTTCAATTTCCAGAGCATCAATTATTCGATGAGACTGTTCTGAAAGATATTATGTTTGGGCCGATGAATTACGGAATACCAGAGGCAGAAGCCAAAGTACGGGCCATCGAACTAATTCGACTATTAGGTCTACCAGATGAAGTCATGGATAAATCTCCATTTGATCTATCAGGAGGCCAGATGAGACGAGTTGCTATTGCAGGAGTTCTGGCGATGAACCCAGATGTCCTTGTGTTAGACGAGCCTACTGCAGGACTTGATCCTAGAGGCCGGAAAGAGATTATGGACCTCTTCTATCAAATCCATCAAGAGACGGGGCTCACGACCATCCTCGTGACGCACAGCATGGAGGATGCAGCTAGATATGCAGATCAAATAGCAATAATGCATAAAGGAAAATGTATAGTTCAAGGAACTCCAGAAGAAATATTTGAAAATGAAACTCAATTAAAGGACTACCAGCTAGAGCTACCTCAAACCGTAAAGTTTCAACGGAAGCTAGAACAAATGATGGGTAGAAGGCTACCGAACCTCTGCTTAACGGAGGAAGTGTTAGCAAAAGAATTGGCACACCTGTTAAAGGAAGGGTGTGAGGATGAATGTTAGAAAAAATGATTTTTGGAAGATATATTCCCGGAGATTCGTTTATCCATCGTTTAGATGCTCGAGCTAAACTAATCTTTGTTTTTCTTTTTATTGCCGTAGTTTTCATCGCAAATAACTGGATTACATATGGGATATTAGTGTTATTTACTTTTTTAATCATTCGTATGTCCAAAATCCGATTATACTTTTTAATCAATGGATTAAAGCCGGTCGTTTTTCTAATTATCTTTACGTTCCTGCTGCATATGATATTTACCCGAGAGGGCGCTATTATTTTCGAATGGAAGTTTATAAAGATTTATGAGGAAGGCTTGAAGCAAGGGATATTCATATCTATTCGTTTCTTCGTCCTTGTTATACTAACGTCCATTCTAACACTCACTACAACCCCTATATCGATTACAGATGCTTTAGAGATACTTCTGAATCCCCTAAAGAAATGGAAGCTCCCAGTGCATGAATTAGCGCTTATGATGTCAATCTCTTTAAGGTTCATCCCAACTCTTATGGATGAAACCGACAAGATTATGAAAGCACAGATGGCAAGAGGATCGGATATGACGTCGGGAAGTATGAAGCAGCGCATGAATGCTATTGTACCGCTGCTCATTCCACTATTTGTGAGTGCATTTAAGCGAGCAGAAGATTTAGCAACAGCTATGGAGGTTCGCGGCTATAAAGGTGGAGAAGGAAGGACAAGATATCGCAAGCTTGAGTGGAGGAAGAAGGATACGTCAATTTTAGTCGTTCTTGTCCTACTGGCTGCTATCCTTGTTTATTTTAGACAGTAAATGGAGGTAACCGTATGCGTTTAAGAGCTGTAATAAGCTATGACGGGAGTCAATTTTCGGGTTATCAAATCCAACCGGGAAAAAGAACCGTACAGTTAGAGCTTGAACGAGTTCTACAAACAATCCATAAAGGAGAGCTAGTAAAGGTAGTAGCAAGTGGACGAACGGATGCTGGGGTTCATGCTACAGGGCAGGTAATCCATTTTGATAGTCCCTTTACTTTATCTATGGACAGCTGGAGAACTGCTTTAAATGTTCAACTTCCAAAGGATATCCGAATACTTTTCGTAGAAGAAGTGGCTGCCGACTTTCATGCTAGATACCATGCAGCGGGTAAAACGTATCGTTATAAATGGTCGCTTGAGGAGATTCAAAGTCCCTTTGAGCGTAACTATACGGTCCATGTAGATAGATATAAGCCTAACGTAGAATTGATGAAGGAAGCTTCTGTTCACCTTTTAGGAACGCATGATTTTTCAAGCTTCTGTGCATCTAAAACTAGTGTGAAAGATTTTATTCGAACGGTACGATCGATAGACTTTGAATGGAAAGAAGAATCTAATCAGCTGCATATGGTGATTAACGGTAGTGGTTTTTTATATAATATGGTCCGAATTATTGCAGGTACTTTATGGGAAGTGGCAATAGGAAAAAAAAATGTAGACGAGCTACCGGGAATTCTTCAATCTTGTGATAGAAAAAATGCTGGGAAAACCGCTCCAGCACACGGTTTATACCTAGAAAAAGTAGAGTATTCATGATATAGCAACTTTTCCAGGTGTTTATGGAAAAATACTTGACTATTAAGCGACGGCGGGTTATGATGATGTATGGTATTTTCATTAGCCCCACAATATAAGCCCCGAAACTTATTGTTATGAGGATATAGAAAATTATAGATCGATTATGATTGAATTAGGAGGACAAAATACATGCGTACAACATTCATGGCTAAAGGTCACGAAGTAGAACGTAAATGGTTAGTTATCGACGCTGAAGGCCAAACTCTTGGTCGTCTTGCTTCTGAAGTAGCAGCTATTTTACGTGGAAAAAACAAACCAACATTCACACCGAATGTTGACACTGGTGATCATGTGATCATTATCAATGCAGAAAAAATTCATTTAACTGGGAACAAGTTAAACGACAAAATTTACTACCGTCATACTCAATTTGCTGGTGGACTTAAACAACGTACTGCTTTAGAAATGCGTACTAAGTACCCAACAAAAATGATCGAATTAGCGATCAAAGGAATGCTTCCTAAAAACACTTTAGGTCGTCAAATGTTCGGAAAACTTCACGTTTACGCTGGAGCAGAACATCCACATGCAGCACAACAACCAGAAGCATTTGAGCTTCGCGGATAATAATTAAGAGGAGGACATACACTTGGCACAAGTTCAATATATCGGCACTGGTCGCCGTAAAAGCTCAGTAGCACGCGTACGTTTAGTACCAGGCGAAGGAAAAATCGTTATCAACAAACGTGACGTAGAAGATTACGTACCATACGAAACTTTACGTGAAATCATTAAACAACCATTAGTAACTACTCAAACTTTAGGTAGCTACGATGTTCATGTAAACGTTAATGGTGGTGGATTCACAGGTCAAGCAGGAGCAATCCGTCACGGTATTGCACGTGCACTACTTACAGTAGATCCTGATTTCCGTCCAGCTTTAAAATCAGCAGGATTCTTAACACGTGACCCACGTATGAAAGAACGTAAAAAACCAGGACTTAAAGGCGCTCGTCGTGCACCTCAGTTCTCAAAACGTTAATATCGAATTTACAACCCTTTCCCAATTTGGGAGAGGGTTTTTTCGTGGAGAAATAAGGATTAGGCGTATTGGGAAGGTATGGGCGAATGCTAAGAGTTTAAAGATATAGAATATAGATTAGAGACAAAAAAATATTTGTTTATATACTGACCGCTACACAGCAGAGTCAGATGCTCATGAAATAGCTCCAGTGAAATCATGTAATATTTGATTTCTAAGGAGTTGTTTTATTTTAAAAAAAGACTAGGTAATTTATATGAGTTAAAATGGAACAAGGAACGTGGAGAGGGGGATGTAGGTATGGAAATTTTAAAGCAATGGAATCAGGCGGATAGTGATTATATACGACAAAAGGTTATCGAGCATAATATGGCTAATGTTCCGGAAGAAGTGAAGCACCCGAAACAACAGATCAGTTACATACTGCGTAATGAAAATCAAAAAATTCTCGGAGGAATTACAGGGACAGTTTTTTGGTATCACCTACATATAGACTTCCTATGGGTGGATGACTCATTGAGAGGGCAGGGTCACGGTAAAGAGCTGCTAGCAAGGATAGAAGAATATGCGATAGAAAATAGCTGTAAGCTTATACAATTAGATACCTTTAGCTTTCAAGCCCCGAATTTTTATAAAAAATTTGGTTACGAAGAAATTGGGATTGTGGATGATTTTCCTGCGAAGGATAGTAAACAATATTACTTAGTAAAAAAAATAGGTTAACGGAAAGGTAGATTGGGTCTTCAGCACCTCAATCTACCTTTTTATCGCAATAGAAAAATTTATTACCTGGGAAATTATTATTTAATAACAAATTATTAAGAAAAATTTATCTTCTGCCGAAATAGTGATTGTAGCATAAATTGCGAAGGTGTATATTAAGTTAGCAATTATACATATTGGAGGTGGGGGAAGTGTTTTCATCTGAACGATTAATGTTCCGTTCTTATTCAGAGGATGACTTTAAATTTCTATATTCGATGCTGTCGGATGAGAAAATGATGAGGTTTATAGGGAGTGGAAAGCCAAGAAATCGGGAGGAATCCGAAAATTTCTTACAATGGATATTCCAACATTATGAGCTAAACAAGGAGTATGGATTAAAGCTACTCGTCCGTAAAACGGATGGAGTACCTATTGGGCATGCAGGAATTGTCCCACAGGTGATAGAGGGAAGAGAAGAACTAGAAGTTGGTTATTGGATTGCTAGAGAGCATTGGGGAAACGGTTATGCAAGTGAAGCGGCAAGATCTTTGTTAGAAAGAGGGTTGGGCCAGCTAGGAGAAGATAGATTTATATCGCTTGTTCAGAAGGGAAACCTAGCATCTAGGAAGGTAGCAGAGAAAACAGGTATGAGACTAGCAAAAGAAATAATCTTGGGCGACAAGCAAGTTTGCTTATATGAATACGAAAAATAGAGAGAAGCAGGGTTGAAATGAGAAAAAAATTTAATGTTGTTACCTCCACCATTTTGGTGAGCATTTTCTTAGCGAGATTTGGAACATTTTTAGTTATTCCCTATCTTACTTTATTTTTATTGAATGAGTTTGAATATACGGGCATGCAAATTGGAGCTATACTTTCCACCCTTGCGTTATCAGGTCTTATTATGAGTTTTTTTATTGGTCCTTATATTGACAAGTTTCCAAAAAATAAAGTAATCATTACCGGTTTAGCGGGGTA
>NZ_JBAEAP010000101.1:0-3021 GCF_056205495.1 Psychrobacillus sp.
TCTCTATTGTTTTCATCGTGATCATCTAATTCTATTAAGAGTTGCTCTGTGACATTCTTCCAAGCCTGTAAGCTATCTCGAATCATATTTCACCCGTCGAGCCATACTGTTTTTGGCGATTAATTTGAATGACCTGTTTCCATGTATCTCTAAATTCCATTGTATAGCCAATGACTTCATCTACCATTTCACTATCATTTTGGATATTAGCAGTTATTAAACGATTTAACATATAATCGTATAAAGAATACATAGATTCAGATACAGGAATAGACATATCTAGAGTGACCATAAGCTCACGAATTATATTTTGCGCTTTTTGAAGATTCGTGTTCTTTAGCTCAATATTATTTTCTTCTATTCCTTTTTTAGCTTGGTTTAAAAATTTCAGACACCCGTTATAGAGCATCAATGTTAATTCACCTGGCGACGACTGAGTTACACTATTTTGTTGATATGCTTGATAGGCATTGTTTACTGCCATGAGAACACTCCTCTTATTTTATTACGGTTTAACTAAACATTCCTGCGATAGATGCTGATTGACTATTGGCTCTGTTAATGGCATTCTCCATTGCAGTGAACTGCTTCCAATAACGAGTTTCAACCAACTCCAATCGATTTTGTAAACGACTTATCTGGTCATTGAAGTTATTCAGCGTACGTCCTATGCTGAATGTATTATTAGCTGCACCGGTTAGTCCAGACTTATCCGTCAGCTTTGTTCTACTTTCAGAAATAGCAGTTCTCATTTGGCTGACTAAACCTGCTTCTCCAGCAGTGGTGCTTGATTTGCCGAAAACCTCATAAACTTTGTTTGGATCTGAACTGATAGCTTCTCTTAATTTAGTTTCATCAATTTCTAACTTACCATTTGATAAATAGTCCTTGGAAGTAGAAATCCCTATATCACTTAATCGGATAGAACCTGATGATCCTTCTACCGCACCATTCAACGTGCTACGCATCTTCTGAAGCATATTACTAATGATTGGATCATTTTTAAGCGTACCACTTTTTGCTTTTTCTTCCCATAGTTCAATTTCCTTTTCTTTCATATCAGCCTTTTGCTCAGAAGAAAGAGGTGCATAATCACGATATTTAGTCTCACGTAATTTTGTATTTAACTGTTCGACCAATTTATTGTAATCATCTACAAATGTTTTAATAGAATCTACTATCTTATCCGTGTCTGGTGCAGAGCTGAATGTTACTGGATTGGAAGTAGTCTGTTTCAAAGATACTTCAAATCCATTGATTTGGAATGAATTGCTAGAACGCTCTGTTTTTAAGCCGTTAAAAGTAAAGATAGCATTCTGTCCTTCTTTTCCATTCGCTTGTGTATTATCACCATTAATTTTTAAAGTCTCTGCAAGATTACCGCTAATTACAATTTCTGGTCCATCTGCAACATTTCCAGAATTTTTTGCGGTAACCGCAATTTTCCCTGTAAAGGAGTCGTAGAATGCCGTAACACCAGTTTCACTATTAATTTTCTTTAACACAGTTTCTAACGTATCATCTTCACCGAAAGTTAAAGTTTTTGATTTATCGGCAGAAAACTTCCCATCCTTGTCAATTGCATTAATCGTTATAGAGTTAGATCCAGTTAAACCTAAGCTTTTTAAAGTTGCTTTTGTATCAATATTTTTCCCGTCTAAGGTAATTGCACTAGAACTTTGCAAAGTTGCTTGAGATGCTAATTGTTCGACAGAAATATTTCCAGAGAACTCAGATGTTGCACTAGTGCTTTTAATAGCAATTGCATCAGGCGAAGAAATATTAACTGTTTTTTCCATGAATGTAGACTGTTTCATCATAGTATCAAACAATTTATTACTATAGTCATTAAGCTGGCGGTTCACAGAACGATAATCATCTAATTGCCATTCTGTATATTGCTTTTTCTGAGTGACTTTATTTAATGAAGTTTTTTCAGCCTTCATTAAATCGTTAATGATTGTTTCTGTATCCATACCACTAGCTAATCCACCAATACGCATGAAATCACCATCCCTTATATTTTTTCGTCAACAAAAAATCCGACAAAATCTCGCATAGCTGCATACATATCCATCAATTTTTTAGATGGAATTTCACGTACAATTTCCTCTGTATTTGCATCGATTAATGTTACATAATAAGTATTTAGTTCTTCATGAAACTTAAAGCGAAGCTCAGTAGAAGTTGTCTCTAAAAACTTATTCATGCTATCTGTCATCTTTTTTGCTTTTTCAGACGGTAAATTTAGTTGTTCTCCATCTGGTGAAGCTTCAATAGTTTTGTTTGGAGATACATCTATTTGCTTCTCTGCTCCATTTACTTTAGCGGTAACATTCTTAGATAAACTCCTAGCAGAATCAGAAATGTGATTTACCATGCGGATCTTGCCTCCTTATATTTTATATAGCCTTAACTGTTATATCGGCTATATCCAACTATATTTAATAGAAATCTATACGAAAAAACGCGCCCGAATATATCGGACGCGTAAGTTTTAAAAAGATTAACGTAATAATTGAAGAACGCCCTGTGGCTGTTGGTTAGCTTGCGCAAGCATAGATTGAGCTGCTTGAGTAAGGATATTGTTCTTTGTGAACTCCATCATTTCTTTAGCCATATCAACGTCACGGATACGTGATTCTGCAGCTGTTAAGTTCTCAGATGCAGCTCCAAGGTTGTTAATAGTGTGCTCTAAACGATTTTGGTTTGCACCAAGAGCAGAACGAGTAGTAGAAACAGTATTGATTGCAGCATCTACTGCAGCAATATCAGTATCGAATTTAGCAGCAGTTCCATCAGGAGCGATACCGCCAACAGCTAAACCAGTTGAACTCATAGCAGTTCCAACTGTAATTTCTAATTGTTGTCCAGCATTAGCACCGATTTGCATATTAGCTGTTAAAGTACCATCAAGAAGTTTCTTACCATTAAATTCTGTACGTGAAGAAATTCCATCTAACTCAGCGTTTAGTTGTGTAATTTCTGCGTTGATAGCAGCGGAATCTTCAGGTTGAAGAG
>NZ_JBAEAP010000102.1:0-7238 GCF_056205495.1 Psychrobacillus sp.
TACCCTCTGATCTAAGATTTCTTTGCATCATAAATCAACCCTACCCTTTAACATAGCCTTAAAAAAAGAAAAGGCATAGATCGCCTTTTCTTTGCTAGTTGTATTTTATTTTGGATATCGAACTTAGGTAATCTTGTTTATTTACTTTGGTTGTTCATTTGTTGTTCAGCCATTTCAATTGCACGTTTTACCATATTACCTGCGTCTCGGGATTTAATCCCACCCCAGCCTTCTGCTTTGACTACATCATAAAATCCAAGATCCTTGGCAATCTCTTCTTTTAATTCTTTAGACATAATCCCTCTTCTAGCCATATGGTGAATCCTCCTCAAAACAACTAGCAACGTTAGTATGTGCATTTAAAAGAAAAAAACTCCTATCCACTCATTCGAATGGGATAGGAGTTTTTGCCATATAAAAACGTAAAAATAAAAGTTCTAAACAATCATTTTACTACAATTGAATTATTTGCTTCATCATAAATAGTGATTTCTACTGCTTCTGTCAAAATGTCTGCGTAACTATAAGATACCCGTTCAAAAGAATTTTCATCTTGATCCAAATCGATTACGAACACTGCATGATAGGTTTCTCTTAACACCCCTGCACGTTCAATGGTTTTCTTACGACCTCCGTTTGCTTTTAATTGCAAACGTTTCCCTAAATGATGATCTAATGACTTTTTAATATCAGCTAAAGTTTTTGGCATTCCGCTTACACCTCACTGACTCAATCCTAACACATATCCATTTTTTTGTCAAACAAAACATTTTATCAACTTACACATACTCTTGTCAACGTTTTTATTAATCGTTTTTACTACTTTATTTATTAACATTACTAATATTGTAACAAGTAAATTTAATGGAAATTTGGATACAGCTCATCTGCTAGCCTTCCAAACTCTTCAATACTCAGGGTTTCTCCTCTACGTGTGGGGGATACGCCTACCTTCTCCAGTGCTTGAATGATTAGTTCTTTCTTCTCCTTCCCATTAGGAAGGGAGGATTGTAGGTTATTTATTATAGTTTTTCTTCGTTGCACAAAAGAACCTCTTGAAACTTTAAATAAGAAATCCTCATCTATCACTTGTACTGGCGGAGTTTCATGGCGAGTAAGCTTAATTACCGCAGAGTCTACGTTTGGCGGTGGCATAAAGACAGCCCTAGGAACAGTCATAGCCACCTCGGCTTTCATATAATACTGAATTGCAATTGACAAAGACCCATAAGCCTTGGTCCCCGGTGAAGCGGTAATTCTATCAGCCACCTCCTTCTGCATCATCACAACCATCCCCCGTATAGGCAAACGATCCATTAATAGCTTCAGCAAAATTGGGGTTGTTACATAGTATGGCAAATTAGCTACAACCATGACATCTTTATAATCAGTTAACTTTTCCTCAAATACTTCTAGCATATTCGCCTCTAGAATATCCTTGTGAATGATTTCAACATTGTTATATGGTGAGAGTGTATCTGCAAGCACAGGTAACAAGCGCTGATCGATTTCAAAAGCGATTACTTTTCCAGCTTCTCTTGCTAGATGTTCTGTTAAAGCTCCTATTCCCGGGCCAATTTCAATTGCGGCTGATTCATTTGTTAAATTGGCATGACTAACGATATTTCTAAGAATATTAGGGTCTATTAAGAAATTTTGTCCTAAGCTCTTTTTAAAAGAAAAACCATATTTTTTAAGTATTTCCTGTGTGCGTATAGGAGTTGCTATATCTTTTTGTGTCATTTCGTATTGTCCTCCAAATCGAGTTGCAGAATCGCTGCTTCCAGCTGTTCCTTATTTATTTGAAATATAGTTAGTCTCTTTTGTAACTGCTTTCCATTGGTATAACCTATTTTTAATATCTCTCCAAGTCGAGTCCTTCTATCCTTTGCATGTGGGTGTCCAATAAGCTTTCCTGCAATTAGCACCTCTAGTGGAATGGCAGGAAAAGTAGTTTTCATGTCAGTTTTAGGGGTATACACATGACTAAGAGCTTGTCGAATATCTTCATCTTTAGCATGTTCAATGCCTAGTCCCTTACCATTTTTAGCTATCGTTTTTTCTTTGGATAAAAAAGCATGCTTCACCCCAGGAATTTGTTGTTCTATAATGGCACGAATTCTTCTGCCAGGGTAATCTGGGTCCGTGAATACAATGACACCTCTTTTATCTTGAGCGTGCTGAATTTTGATAAGTGTTTCTTTTGAGATGGCAGAACCATTAGTTTCTATAGTATCAGCTTCAACTGCTCTTTTTATAGCAGTCGTATCATCTTTTCCTTCTACGACGATTATTTCATTTATTCGCAAGCGTTTTACCTCTTTTCCACTTCTATACTAGCCTCTATCATAACGCAAAAAAGCTCTCCCTATCAACGAGAGGGAAAGCTATACGAAAAATGATATACAATGTCGTATAAAGCGAGTACGTAGTTTACCCGATAATTGTATCTACGCCTGCTTTACATACCTTTTGAATTATTTTAAAACTTTTACACGAACTTTTTTACGCCCGAAATCATAGGCTTGCGATTTGGAAGCCATAAATAAGTCTATTTTCTTTCCTTTTATAGCACCACCAGTATCTCCAGCCACTGCATAGCCGTAGCCTTCGACCCACACCTTAGACCCAAGAGGAATAACACTAGGATCTACAGCGATCACTTTTACCTCTGGATTAGACTTTAAGTTAATACCAGTTGCTGTCACACCTGTGCACCCATTACAGTTAGCTGTATACGCTGTAGCTGTTACATAAAACTCGCTTCCTTTGGATGGGGCAGCCGAGGTTTTAGTCCCACGAGATACATTTGCACTTGCAGTCATTACTTTAGTTCCCACTGCTACAACTTTCTTTTTAGGCTCTTTAGTAACTTTTTCACTTACTATGTTACGGGAAACTTCCACCCCGTTTTCTTTAACTACCTCATAAGTCCGCGCAACAGAACCTTTTTCACCACTTTCAACGACTTTTTCTTTTCCCTTAAGCAGAGAATCATCTTTCTTTGTCACTACTGCAAAGTTTGTTTCTTCCTCAACTACATCGATGACCTTTTCTACTCTCACTATTTGTATTTCAGAATTAGGAAGTATAAGTTCATCCATTTTCTGTTCTACACGGTCCAATTCATTTAATGAAATGTTATGTTTTTTTAAAAAGTCAGCGACCGTAGTCGAAGTGGACCATAATTTTTGTTCTTCCTTGCCATCTATAAGCGTGACTTCATATGCTTTTTCAATTGCAATTCGATTATCGGGTCCCACCTCTGCATCTGCAGCAGGGGTAATCGCATCATGTTCTGTATAAGCGACATTTGCCTTTGCTAGTATTTCTGATACTACATCATCAGTAGTCTGGACAGTTTGAATTTTACCGTCTACTGTGATTTCTATTTGTCTTGCCTGCTCCCACTCAATCTTAAGATTATTTTTGATTGAAGTGTTCACTGAGGGATGTAAAAAATCATCGTTAGAGACCACTAGATTATTTTCTTCTAGTAGTTCTCCAACGGTATTGGCATGTGTTGTTATTTCTTGTTGTTCTCCGTTAACTGTTATAGCAACAGTTTTCTTTGTTCCTTCGTATAATACGAATGAAACCACTGCAAAAAACAATAGTAAAGATGCAATCGTTACTAGTGTTTTCTTGCTCCTCAATGAATGAAAGAACAGGTTTTTCATGGTATTATTTTGCATGAAAAACGCCTCCTTGTTCACTCGTGTGATTATATAGAGTACTTTTAAGCTTGTCAACACTTTAGGTTTTTATCCATTTTTTACCTCAAGGTGGTTTACTATACAAAAATAAGGGTCATTAGTTAGCCATTTAAGTGAAAAAAACGCATAGCATTGCTTGTTGTGGCTTCTGCTACCTCGTCCACGGAAATACCCTTTAATCGAGCAATTTCTTCTGCAACAAGTGCAACAAGTGCAGGTTCATTTCTTTTACCTCTATGAGGGTGTGGAGCCAAATAAGGAGCATCTGTTTCGATTAATAAATGCTCTAATGGAATCTCCGTTGCGACCTCTTTAGGTTTCTTCGCATTTTTAAAGGTTACAGGTCCACCAAGTGAAATCATAAAGTTCATATCAATACATTGTTTTGCTGTTTCTACACTTCCCCCAAAGCAATGCATAATTCCACCTGTTAGATGAGCCTCCTCCTCTTGAAGAATCCTAATCACGTCTTCCGTTGCTTCTCGATTATGTATAATGATTGGCAAGTTAACCTTTTGCGCTAAGCGTATTTGCTTGCGGAAAATAGTCTGTTGAATTTCTTTAGGGGACTTATCCCAATAATAGTCTAGCCCCGTTTCACCAATACCTACTACTTTCTCATGTGCAGATAACTCTTCGATCCACTGTAAATCTTCTTCCGTACAATCAATTGCATCCACTGGATGCCATCCAATTACGGCATAAATAAACGGGTATGTTTCTGCTAAATCCATTGCACGTTCAATTGTTTTCCGATCAAAACCAATTACGACCATTTTCTGAACATTTGCCTCTAAGGCTCTATCAATTACCTCCTGAAGATCGTCCTCATATTGATCTGCGTTTAAATGGACATGTGTATCTATTAGCATTTACATTCTCCTATCTGATTTTTATTTTACAATCTTTTTAATTTACATACATCACAATATTATTACAATTACATTAAATGAGTCATATTTTCAAATTTTTTGATTAATTTCATCCGATTAAACAATAAATTTCCTGAATCCATTTCATAATTTCTATTTATTTGTAAGAACTTGAACAATCTTCGCAGGGTTAAGTAACGTCACTTGCGAACGTTTGAAATGCTCATCTGTCTCAATCACCTCTTTAGAGTCGCAACCTGCCCCTTCACTTCAATAGGTATTATGAAATTAACCCACCTATATTTAAAAATCAATTGCTCGGTTCAGTTGATAATAAAAATCTTTTAACCCATTTTCTTTAAATCTAATTAATCTTGCTTATTTTTCTATAGGCAAGATTATTTAGTTTGCTCGAATCATCAAGATTATCACAACAATTTTGTGTTCACAAAATAATTAAACGTAAAAAACATAGTCTTTTTAGTAGTCAAACAAACTATGTCAATAAATATCTTGTTCATATGATACAGAAGTGAGGTTGAAAGGATTCATTTCTTGTAACCAAGCTAGAAAATAGGAAAGGAGATTTTAGAATGAGTCAACCACAAAGTAAACGATATAGTGAAACTAGTTATCAACCGGTAAGAGACTGCCAACTATGTAACAGCATTGATGCCAAAGATAACGAGCTAGAAAACCATCATTATCAGAATGATCATGAGCTTAGTGATCATCATGATAATGATTTTAGTGAGGCAGCAGTTGTTGAGGAAGGAGATCAATTGGTATCTGTAGACCAAGAATCCGATGAACTAATTTGGATTAAGGATTCCTGTAACGTAACTGTTCAAACAACCGATACTCAAGCATCCGTGTCGCTTCAAATTGGACTACAACTTGCAATTGCTCTAGTAGTAAGTATTGCAATTGGTGATTCTAATCAGGGTCAAGCTATTGCACAAGATATATTCCAAAAGTTTAATGATGAACAATCTAATAAGCAAAAAATCATTATTTATAACTCAAAAGACGTTAATATCGTGACTACCGATACAGATTTAGCCGTGAACATTCAGGCTATGCTTCAAGTATTAGTTTCATTAGTTGTTAAACTAGACGTTCTTTAAATCTTTTTATAAAGAAGAAAAGAGGTGAAAATATGAATAAATGGAAAGCATTAGATCATTGCGATGACAATGATCATAATAATGCGGATGTACAGCAAAATGGAGCACAAGTAGTATCTACTAAGCAACAATCCTATGAGTGGATTATTGTAAAGAATTCAGAAGGCGTAGACATCCAAACAACAGACACACAAGCAGCATTGTCCTTACAACTAGGAATTCAAGCAGCTATTGCTGCAGTTATCACCATTACTTTAGGAGATACAGATCAAGCTAGATCTGTGGCCCAAGATATGAAGCAGTTTATAAAAACTAAACAACAAAATGTCCAAAAAACGATTATTGAAGGATCCAAAAATGTAAAAGTTACAACTACAGATACAGATCTGGCAGTAAACATCCAGGCTATGCTTCAAGTTCTTGTATCTTTAGTAGCTAAGTTAGATATTTTATAATATATCGAATCAATTTAGAAATATTTAATTTGAGTAAGTACGCTTCAAATTTGATTTGAGCGAGTCACTTTTAAAATATTTTCTAATTAACCTTCAATTAAGGTTATTGTTGAGACGATCTATTTGTTGGGTTTGAAAACGTAAAAGATTCCACGCTCCTCTTAAATTATAGTTGCATATAATAATACGAATGATATTAGAGAAGGAGTGAAAGACGTGAGCGAGATACCCAAAAAAGCAAATGCAATTCCTAATAAGGTCATTGATTTAATTGTGAGTGATACACTACGTAAAAATGGCGTAGATCTGGATGATGTTAAAGGAAAATTATCCACTGAGCAAAAGCAATTACTCAAAGAACTAGTGGAAGAACTAACCTTACAAGTGGACCAATTTATTGATCCGACATCCGAAAAAAAGAATGATGACTGAAGAACAACGTTGCTTATTTAGTAACTGTATAAATAATTTTAAGATGTATTAATTAGAGTAACATGTCTTTAATTTTCGCTATGGTGGAAGCAGTGAATGAGAAGAGCAGGTAAGTTTTACTATAGTACTACGCTGTTGTGAAGGCTTGTCTGCCTACTCATCCCACTGTTTATATTATATAAGTTATACTGCCAATACTATTTTAAGAATCATATTTAAAACGCCTATGTTATAGGCGTGTCAGAGTGTAGACAAAAGGGTTGGAAATCGATACGATTTCCATCCCTTTTGCTATTATCCCAGTTTACATTCTGGAAAAAGAGCTAATTCAGCTCTCGATTTTGTTTGTTTTACGCTATTTTTGTCGTTTTCCAGGTCCAGCTGGCCAACTTCTTAAGATTTAAGGCAGCAAAAGTTAGCATCGCCTGCATGGACAATTTTTAAGAACCTTTAAGGTTGTCCATCGCATACCATGCTTTTCTTTGGCATCGGCAAAGGCACGCTCGTCGTCTTTTTACGCTTCCCGTAAATTTCTTGCATTTCATAGTTATGACGTAAGTCCTCAGCTACATCCAAATAGTCTTGCCAGATTATGACGTAGAATCATCTTTTGTTTATTATTACTCTGCGTGCATT
>NZ_JBAEAP010000103.1:0-3317 GCF_056205495.1 Psychrobacillus sp.
CATGCACGATAGAGAAAATAAGAATATGCCCTAGAACTTGTTTCCATTCTTGTTTAGCATATTCTATACCGTAAAGTTCCTTGTGTTGGTCTATTTCTGGAACAGGTTCCTTCTTTAACTTGGCAATTTTTATCTGCATGAAGCGATCGAGTCTTCTGAAATCTGCTTTACCATACGTAAGAGCATATACAATCACAATTAATATGACTATTTGATAACTCGAAAATTCCCCCGTTTTTAAATAATCCATGAATCCCATGGTTGCAATCCAAAGATCATTGATAATAAAGATGAAAAAGAAGACGAGGCTGACCTTTTCAAACTTAAACCAATACCTCAGGATTAAAAAGCCTAAAGTGGATACCCAAAATATTACCTCTGCAGTAATTAAAAATGCCCATTTATTTTCAAGAATAAAATCCATATCTATCATACCTCCTTATTTTTCGGGAAACATATCCATCCATTTTATATCAGCCTCCAAATGAAGAATTTTTCCGTCGATTAAGTAATGGATAGCATCATTTTCCTCGCTATAATCAATACTTTTTCTTAATTGCTGTAGTTGAAGAATGCTTTTAATTATCATTTTTTTTTGTTGTTTAACCATCTCAGTCAGATGACTGAAATTTAGTTCTTTTGCACAAAGTAGTTTGAAAAAAAATTCATCATGTAAAAGGGACATTTCATTTGGTTCCATTAGCCACTGTTGGACTTCATCCAATCCATTTTCGGTAATACAATAAACTTTTAGTTCTGATTTTTCTTCTTGTGTCTCCTGGACAAATCCGTCTCTTATGAGACGGTCAATGGTCGTGTAAATTTGGCCTGAATTTAAGTTCCATTGTTTATGCACCATACTCTCGAAGGATACCTTTATGTCGTAACGATGACGAGGAGACTGGGATAAGAGAGTCAATATGGCATGTTTTACGGACATTGAAATACCTCATTCCTCAAAAAATCATTCTTGGCTCATAGATTCAACTAGTTTTGCTTTTGTCGCTCTATAAGAGGGAAGAAAGGCTGCAACACAGCTGACAAGGATACCGGCTAAAATAGATAGGAAAACCGTGTTTGTGGGTAAAATGAATTCAATCAATGTATCCGTTGTCGATTTTGCATTTAAGTAAATGGTCATAATACCAAGTAATATGCCAGTTACAACTCCGGTTACTCCGATGATGAGCCCTTCGCCAATGATAGTTTTATAGATTTGATAGGATGTGAATGCAACCGCACGCATCACACCAATTTCTCTCATTCGATTCATAACATTTATCGTTAACGTATTAAGGATACCAATACCTGCGACGATGATAGCCATTAAAAGAAGCCCATCGAATAGAGACTTTACGCCGGGTAAAGCCCGCTGTTGTTTACGGATTTCCTCTCCTAATGTTTGAATGCTACTAATCTCAAAAGGAAGAGTATCTAATAATGCATCTTTAACCTTTTTTTCATCAGAGGAATGAGTAAGAGTAATTAGTCCTTTCAAGGGCGGGACGTCCTGAAAGGATTGTGAGAAAAACTCATCTGACATAAAAGCCGTATATCCTCCATATTGAGTAGTGTTCACTTTTCCTAATACCTTTATCTGCTCCGGTAATCCATTCTTAAGGATAGTAATTTCTTCTCCAATTTTTCCTCCCCATTCTCTAAAAGCATAGTCTCCGAGTATAATTCCCTCATTCTGTTTGAGATTTTGAAGGTGAGAATGATTAGAGGGGTTCGTACTATAAAATAGGGGATTATCCTTATACCAACTCAGATTTGAGCTAATAATAGTAAACTCCCGATCCTCATTGTTGGTCAACCAAGTCACTTTTTTTTCCCTATAGGAAGTTGTCACATCGACTCCATCGATGCTATTTATTCGATTCATCGTCCTTCCAGTTAAGGGTTTGTCCGAACTAATTTGTATTTCTCCCCCGAATGATCGGCTAATCTCTTTATTTACATTCTTCTCAAGTGAACTAAATACGGATGAAACTAAGAGTCCTATACAAATTGGCAGAGCAAGAATTAAAGACATGTTAGCGGAACGATGGATGGTCCGTTTCACATTATTTCCTGCAATTTTACCTTCATAACCAAATATACGTAAGCGTTGAAAACCTTTAATTGATAGGCTCATAAACAGAGGGGAAAGCAGAATAAAAGAGATAAATAATAAAGCAATGGAAACTGTATGAGGGATGAAAATACCGACTAATAAGATACAGCCTGCAATCATCCTTATTTTTGGATTGTTCTTTTCAACTTGTGGGAATGACTTCAAACTACTGATGATATCTACCTTACTGGCATTGTTGACTGGAATAATGGATGCAATTAAAGGTATCAGAACACCTAATAGAATGGATAAAGGTAAAGCAAATGTGTAGTGCATCATAAAATCAAGGTTTGTCTGAAATGAACTGAATAGACCTTCTTGTAAAAAAGAAGCTAATAAAAAGCCGGTAGGGATTCCTATTAAAATTCCTATAAAAGCAAGGATGGCCACTTCAATGAGGAATAGTGCTCTTATTTGGGTAGGGGTATATCCAATGGTTTTCATAATTGCAATTTCTTCCTTACGCTCAATCACGCTCACATTAAGAGTATTGTACAGGATAAAGGCACTGAGTAACATGGCCAATCCACCAACTACATATAGCATAAAATATAAGTCATCAAGTTGATTTGTCTGCTTTTCATCAAGAACAATTTTTTGAAAATGTAAAGACTCCATCTGAATGCCCTGACGCAATGAATCTATAATTGTTTTAGGCATAACGGAATCATCGAATTTCATTCGAATTTCATCGATTTTTCCAATCTCGTCAAACCATCCCTGTACCTGATTAATTGTAGCAAGGGCACGCCAATTTTTATTGCTTGCCTCATCCCAACTAATTGGTCCCTCTAAAAGAGGAGTATCTTTAACGACAGCAGCTACTTTTATTTCCTTCTTTCCTGAAGGAAATAAAAGAGAAACAGAGTCTCCGTTTTTTAGATTCCAAAGATCTGCTGTGCTCCTTGGGATAATAATTCCCTCATTTTGAAGGTTTCCACTGATTACCTCTAGCTCTAAAAGTTTGTTATTCAAAGAACTGAGTCCTGTTAGACGCAGACGACTCTCGGCTACGCGATGGACGTCTTCTAATTCAATGCTGGATTGACGGTGCATAAGGCCTGTGGCTTCTTCTACTCCTTCGTTTTTCAAGACCGTAGAGAGTACATGATCTGGAAAACTAGTATCTGAGTTAAGAATGGAATAATCCGCATTACCTAAGTAGAGCTTTAACCGTTCAGTAGTAAGGGCTTTAGCCGAT
>NZ_JBAEAP010000104.1:0-4930 GCF_056205495.1 Psychrobacillus sp.
TTGGTTTGATTTTTCGTCATCATATCTATCAACCTCATTCATTTTATAGGAGGCCCCGTTGATTGGAGCGAAGAACGGCGACTCCAGCGGGAACAGCGCGAGCTGAAGACCCTGGACTGAGCGCAGCGAGGGAAGCGGCTGGAGCCGTGCCCGCGGAAAGCGTCCGTTCGTAGCGGAAATCAACTCTTCCTCGCGTTACTTCTATATTTAAAAGAAATAAGACTGTAGGCATCTTAAAAGAGATGCTTTTTTCTGTGTCACAAAAGCAATTAGCACAATGGGTGAGAGTTCGATACTGGTATGAGCATGGAGAGTTTTCTAAGCTCTCCATGTTTTTTTATTTACTGAGAAGTTTCTTGAAATTCAATATTAACTAATTTACCTGTTTCCGTTGTATATTTAATATTTATAAAAACTCCAAATTCCTTATTGCCATCCTTCATCCACAATTTAAACCTTTCAATGGTTGAATCCTCTTTTGTTTCACTTCCTATATGCAAGTAGTCAATAATAGTCGCATTTGGATATTTAGTTTGTGTCTCCTTTACCGCTAACTTTCCCCATTTCGCGTATGCTGGAACTTGGTCTTGAGCATATGTGCTTGAATACATATTCATGGTCACAGTGGTTGCTAACATACATATACCTATGGCTATAAACACTTTTTTAATCATCTTCATACCATCTCCTTTTCTTTAAGATGGTTATCTTGCTTAAAATCATTCCAACTTAATAAATAAATCGGAAAACCCTGTGTAATTTCAATAGTTTGAAGGAACATGAATTATAAGCTATAATTTACGTAGGTAATTACGGAAAACGGTATTCAAATTAGTGCAATATTTGATGCTTGATAAATAACTAGGAGAAGGAGGCACTATTGCCTCCTTCTTCGTATTTATAAAAGAACGTAGAAAGAAGGCTAATAATGGTACGCGGAGTATATATACACATCCCTTTTTGTCATCAAATATGTAATTATTGTGATTTTAATAAATTCTATTTTCATAATCAGCCAGTAGATGAGTATATTGAGTCTTTAGGAAAAGAAATGGCTCTTTGGAAAGACGACTTATCGAAAGGGCATATAGAAACTATTTTTCTTGGTGGTGGAACTCCTACTTCTTTATCACTTGAACAGTTAGATCGGTTGTTAACGCTTATCCAAGAGCATATCCCACTGAATCATGTTAAGGAGTTCTCATCAGAAGCTAATCCAGATGAGCTTACCCTGGAAAAAATGCAGCTCATGCGAAAATTTGGTGTGAATAGATTAAGCATGGGAGTGCAAACTTTCAATCAAGACTTGTTAAAAATATTAGGTAGAACCCATTCCAATGAACATGTTTATAAAGTAATTGAATATGCGAAGGAAACAAATTTCCCCTCTATAAGCATTGATTTAATGTATGGATTGCCAAATCAAACGATGGAGCAATGGAAGGAATCCCTCCAAGAGGCTTTTAAGCTGAAGATACCCCATATCTCAGCCTACTCGCTACTAGTTGAGCCTAAGACCATATTCTATAACCTTCTATCAAAAGGGAAATTATCATTACCTGGTGAGGATTTAGAAGCTGAAATGTATGGATTCTTAATGGATGAAATGAAAGCGAACGGATATCACCAATATGAGATTAGTAATTTTTCTCATGAAGGAAAAGCCTCCGAGCATAATCTTTTATATTGGAACAATGACGAATATGTTGGATTAGGGGCTGGTGCCCATGGTTATGTAAATGGAATACGATATTCTAATCATGGCCCTCTTAAAAAGTATATGCAGCAGCTAGATTTAGGTGAAAAGCCTATTATGATGCAAAAAAAGGTTACTTATGAAGAAAAGATGGAAGAAGAGATGTTTTTAGGTCTTCGAAAAAACAGAGGAGTTTCTTTAACCGTCTTTGAACAAAAATACAGCAAGACCTTGCATGAGGTATACGGGAAAGAAATCGAAGAGTTAATTCATAAAGAGCTTGTGGTTTTAGAAGAAGACCACATTTTCCTTACAACTCGAGGACGTTTTGTAGGTAATGAAGTATTTCAATATTTCCTTAAATAATTTGGCGCATAATCGTTGACAGTTTTCTTTAGATTTGATAAGTTTTATATGAGTATTAGCACTCTCTACAGATGAGTGCTAACAGAGGTGATAATCATGCTAACTAACAGGCAATTATTAATATTGCAAGTAACGGTGGATGATTTTATTGATACCGCTCAGCCAGTTGGATCTCGTCAACTTTCGAAAAAGGAGGAAGTACCGTTTAGTCCTGCTACGATTCGAAACGAAATGGCAGATTTAGAAGATATGGGTTATTTAGAAAAGACTCACACTTCTTCTGGCCGTGTGCCATCAGAAAAAGGCTATCGTTACTATGTAGACAACTTACTAACTCCACAAATGATTTCAAAAGAAGAGATTAAACAAATTCGTTCTGTTTTCGAGGAAAGAAAGGTTGAGACGGAGCAAATAATTCGAAAGTCAGCTAATATTTTGTCTGAACTAACGAGCTATACCTCTATTATGTTAGGCTTAGATGTGAGAAAGCATCGAGTCAAAAGATTTTCAATCGTTCCTCTTACAGACGATTCGGCAGTAGCTATAATCGTTACGGACAGTGGTCATGTTGAAAATCGAGTTTTTTCTATTCCTGAGGCCTTTACTGCTTCCGATATTGAAAAAATGGTCAATATCATAAACGAACATTTAGTTGGTGTATATTTACACGAGCTACAAATGAAGTTAGAAGCTGTCACTCAGTTCGTCTTACGTCAGAATAACGGTAGGTTAAATGACCTTCTTGGTTCTCTAAACCAAGCGATGATCATCGAGCATGAGGATAAAGTGTACTATGGTGGAAAAATGCAATTGTTAAGCCAGCCTGAATTTAATGATGTGGAAAAAGCAAAAAGCATTATGTATTGGATGGAACACGTCAATGAATTCCCTGGACTTTTCCATTTGAACAAAAAAGGCATCAATATCAGTATTGGTTCTGAGAATAACCAATTTGGAATGAATAATTGCAGTATAATCACAGCTTCTTATGATATTGGAGAAGAACAAAGTGGTTCTATTGCCATCATAGGTCCCACGAGAATGGATTACAAACGTGTAGTGTCTTTGTTGGATGTAATGAGTGGGGACTTATCTAGAGAGTTGTCTAGAATATTAAGAGGTCAACACGAATAAAGGAGAGTTGCTGCTAAATGGAAAATCAAAAAGAAGAAGTAAAAGATGTATCGACTGAAGAAGAATCAGCAGAACAAGAGATGGTAACTGAAGAAGCTAACGAAACTAAAGAAGCAGATGTATCAGAAGAAGCTACTGAAGTAGAAGAAGTAGACGAACTAACTCTTTTGAAACAACAGTTAGAAGAAGAACAAGATCGTACGGTAAGACTGCGTGCTGACTTTGAAAACTACAAACGTCGTGTTCAAAAAGATAAAGAAGCAGACTATAAATATCGTGCCCAATCTTTACTTAACGATCTGTTACCTGTATTAGACAACTTAGAACGAGCACTAGCTGTTGAAGCTACATCTGAAGAAGCGATTTCTTTAACTAAGGGTGTAGATATGGTTTATCGTTCTCTTGTAGCAGCTGTTGAAAAAGAAGGATTAGAATCAGTTGAGTCAGAGGGGAAACCTTTTGATCCAAATCTTCATCATGCAGTTATGCAGGAAAAAGACGAAAACCAAGATTCAGGTATTGTTCTTCAAGAACTACAAAAAGGCTACAAATTGAAGGATAGAATTCTTAGACCAGCAATGGTAAAAGTAAACGAATAAAATATAAACTGATTTTTATTGGTGTCCATTAGGTTGCCAGTTATAATATAAATTGCATATAACAGTATTTATTAGGAGGAAAATTGTATGTCAAAAATTATCGGTATTGACTTAGGAACAACAAACTCATGTGTATCTGTACTAGAAGGCGGAGAGCCAAAAGTAATTCCAAATCCAGAGGGAAATCGTACGACTCCATCTGTAGTAGCTTTTAAAAATGGCGAAAAACAGGTTGGGGAAGTAGCTAAACGTCAATCTATTACAAACCCAAATACAATTTCTTCAGTTAAACGTTTAATGGGAACTAGTGAAAAAGTAAGTGCTGAAGGTAAAGACTATACTCCACAAGAAGTATCAGCAATGATCCTTCAATATTTAAAAGGCTTCGCAGAAGAATACCTTGGAGAAAAAGTTACAAAAGCAGTAATCACTGTTCCTGCATATTTTAATGATGCAGAACGCCAAGCTACAAAAGATGCTGGACGTATTGCAGGTCTAGAAGTTGAGCGTATTATTAACGAACCTACTGCTGCAGCGCTAGCTTACGGCTTAGATAAAATGGATCACGATGAAAAAATCCTTGTTTATGATCTAGGTGGAGGTACTTTTGACGTATCTATTCTTGAACTTGGAGATGGCGTATTTGAAGTACTAGCTACAGCTGGGGACAACCGTCTTGGTGGAGATGACTTTGACCAAGTAGTTATGGATTTCCTAGTACAAGAGTTTAAAAAGGATAACGGTATTGATCTTTCTAAAGATAAAATGGCAGTGCAACGTTTGAAAGATGCTGCTGAAAAAGCTAAAAAAGATCTTTCAGGTGTTACTTCAACACAAATTTCATTACCATTTATCACTGCTGGTGAGGCAGGTCCACTTCACTTAGAAGTTACAATGACTCGTGCTAAATTCGATGATTTAACAGCTCATTTAGTAGAGCGTACAATGGTTCCAACTCGTCAGGCATTAAAAGATGCTGGATTATCTTCTTCACAAATTGATAAAGTTATCTTAGTTGGTGGATCTACACGTATTCCAGCTGTACAAGAAGCGATTAAAAAAGAAACAGGTAAAGAGCCACATAAAGGTGTTAACCCAGATGAAGTAGTAGCAATGGGAGCAGCAGTACAAGGTG
>NZ_JBAEAP010000105.1:0-4526 GCF_056205495.1 Psychrobacillus sp.
TTTTTTTATTATCTCCTTTAAGTACAGGAGCTGCTGGGGATATCTCAAAGGATACCTATTTAGTAGATGAAGAGAACTTTTTAACAGAAGAAACGAAGCAGGAAGTAAAAATAATGGGAGAAAAATTAAAAAAAGGAACGACCGCTCAACTGGTTGCGATGATTATCGAGCATGTAGGAGACCAGTCGGCAAGTGAATTTAACATGGACATCATACGAGAGAACCAAATAGGAAGTGTACGAAATAAGAATGGCTTACTATTTTTAATCGAAGCGGATCCGGTTAACGGGGGAGGTCCGGCAGTAGAGATTACAGTGGACCGTGACTTGGAAAAAGCACTTTCAGATGCCAAAATAGATCAGATAATCGATCGGTATACGATGCCTTATTTAAACCAAGGTCTAATCGATGAGGCTGTAGTCTCCACCTATCAGGCTTTGTCCAATGAGGTTTCCAAGCATTACGGTATTACAGAGGGGCTAACGAAGCCACAGCCCTATACAAGTAACAGCCTACAGGACAGTATCTCTATCCCAACCATAATCATTATCCTTTTAGTCATCTTCCTCCTATCTAGAATGGTAAATGGTAAAAGAAAACAGAAGAGAGATTAACAAAAGAAACGGGGAAATGGAATGAAACTAGTAGAAATAAATAAGGATAACTGGCTGAAAGTAGTCCTTCTAACAACTAACGAGGATGGCAAAGGAAGCGTAGTAGAACAATTTGTTGCCTCCAATGCATTATCCATCACCCAATCCGTCTATGAAACCGGATGGACTATCAAAGGTATCGAAGCAGAGGACAAGCTCATCGGCTTTGCCATGTACGGGTTCGATGAAGAAACTGCAAATTACTGGATATGCCGCTTTATGATCGATCATAAAAGCCAAGGAAAAGGCTATGGCAGAAAAGCAGTGGAGCTAGTGTTAAATGAAATGAAGCAGGTGGACGGCTGCAGCTCCATCTATTTGTCAACGGAGCCAGAAAACGAAATAGCCATCAAGCTCTATGAAAGTCTCGGCTTCCAGAAAACGGGCAACATTAACGAAGGCGAAGCAGAGTTTGTTTTAAAGGTTTAGAGAAATTAAGGTGGGAGAGCTAGATTAACAGGCTCGGTGCAACGGGAGAGCACGTAAAAGCTAAGCGAATGGCAACAGCACATAAATTTATTTGCTTCTTCTAACTGCACTACTAATAATTTTGTTAAACCACTGAAACAATGATATTAAATTAGACTGACAGATATCGTGTAATCTTCCACTTAGATTCTTATAAAAAGAAAAAATTCCTTCTTTAATATAAAGTAGGAATTTTTATCGTTTTAATATATTTTATGTTGCTTATAAGACTAGTTCAGCATAGTGAACTTAAAAAGTGAGACTCCACTATATAAATTCCTGTTTAATATATGTTAAACAGACATTTTTGATTGATTTCTTAATGGATTCGAGCGCATCACCAATGTGAACCAGATGGCAAACCCAAGGTAAACTAATGTCAAAATAACAAATATGAAATGAAAATCCTCTGCCAGATGCCGTATTAGGGCAAAAAAGACAACGAGGCAATGTATCAGATTTCCCAATACGACAGGTTTGTTATAGATGCCGCCAATTAGGGAAGAACGTGTAAACCAGTTCAACATTGCAAAACCTAAATATAGTCCTCCGATGATTTGCAGAAGAATCAGAGTAATGGGCGAAGGGTCAATCCCTAATACATTTGAAATTTCTTCGGGAATAAAGGTTCCTGCCAACCCCAACAAACCCATCACTACAGCACTACTACTCAAAAGCCATTTTGTTTTCATTTTGTTTCCCCTTTTCATCTAAGCTTGTGTTTCACAGCAACCAGAAAATTTTAATAAGGAATGTATGAGTTTCAAAATGCAATAAAGCTATCGTTAAACGATAAATTATTATATTCAACGGCATCCCGTTTTTAACCTTTATGGAAGAGCTAGCTTCAATAAATTTTTGACGTTTTCTAATCAAGAGCATTTCATCAGCAAGAATGACTTTCTTTTCTCATGTTTTTGGCCATGCTGGTTTAACTAACTCGCTGCTCTTTTGGGGGTAGTGGTAGGGGTTTGTAGTAAAAAACGTTGATTAATTGTCGGCGTTTTTAATCTCAAATTGTTCTCTTATGGCAACATTTAGTATACCCTGCTGACACCACACATAAGATGGATTATTAATAAAATGAAAGTGAAGGGATTGATAAAAATGTATTATGCACCTTATATGTATCAATATCCTTATTATGTAAATTCTCCGCAGTATATCTACGGAAACACGACTGGTTATTGGGCAGTTCCGAATGAGGTGGCATTTGGTTCACACCATTCTTATTATGAGAACGTGTTAAAAGACTATGGAGCAAACCCTTTTGTTATTAATATTAATGAGGCAACCAAAGTAAATCAGACGTTTCGTACGGCACTATGGACAGGAAGTCGTTTGCAAGTCACATTAATGAGCCTTAATGTAGGGGAAGATATCGGTTTGGAAATACACCCTGAAGTGGATCAATTCCTACGTATTGAACAAGGTCAAGGAATAGTTCAAATGGGTAATAGTAAAGATAATTTAAATTTGCAATGGAGTGTATTCGATGATACAGCAGTTGTAATACCGGCTGGAACATGGCATAATCTCACAAATACCGGAAATGTTCCTTTGAAACTATATTCCATATATGCCCCGCCAAACCATCCATTTGGTACAGTTCATAAAACTAAAGCGGAAACAATGGAGATGGAACATGGAAATGGAAATAAAAAATATTATGGGAAGACTCCAGATGAGTGGGTTAAGCACACAGAATTTCTGGTTAAAGAAGGCATCGAAGACGTTGAACGAGGAATTAATATGACACATATCCTTCAAGAGTTTATTTTAATGGGAGTTCTTGTTGGAAAGGGATATTCTCCTGAAAAAGCATATGAAACAGTAGAAGAATGGGAACGTACAGGAGAATCACAAATTCTCCAGCAAAGCAAAAAAATGTAGAGCCTAAGAGGTAATCAAATAAAAAAACAGATGAAGAAAACGAATTGTTTTCTTCATCTGTTTTTTTTTAGTGAAGATAAAGGCTATTGTCTTTCGTTATGAGGTATTGTAGTAAACTACGCTGTGATTGTCGTAATCCATAGAGTGATTGTCGTAAAAACTAATCAGAGAGAGTCCACGGAATTTGATTGTAGTAATCTACGAGTGTATTGTCGTAAACTACGCTTTGATTGTAGTAATCCATGGAGTGATTGTCGTAAATTAAAACGCTAGGAATCTCAGGTAAACTAGCCAGCTACTGAAGGTAGGCGGCAAATGGGGTGGGGTCTATGAGTGAACGGTTTGAATTAAGTTTTAAAAACAAGGAAGTAAGAATGTGGTGTTATTTAGCTATACCAACGTTTATTATATTAATCCTTATTATTAATTATAGTGATACAAACTATCAGTTTTTTGTTCTTTTGGCATTTTGGGCTATCTTTTATACGTGGCGTTATTTTTATAGGAAGAAAAACAAAGATAAAACGAGCTAGTCATAGCCTAGCTCGTTTAAATCATTCATCATTTTTCTCTGCTATTCTACCTCTTTAAATGTATGGAGCATCTGTATAACTTTTTTGTAGACATCCCGGTGAGAACCTATCGTGATATCGCCAGTAATCCCCATGTCCAAGCCAGGAGCGTACACTAGCTTACCATCATCGTATAGAGTCACCGTATATAATGTCATTCCTTGATCTGCCTCGTTTGTTAAATAGATTTGAAAGCTATCTACTTGAGGGAGTAATTCCGCTCTCCAGTTGCTTTCCTCCTCGGTAACCTCTTGAATAGGTAGGTCACTAATGGAATCCATTATTTCATTTATTTGATTTACATCAGTTGTACAGCCATTCATTTGTTTGGAGCCAGTTCTCCCATGGAAGCAAATGGAATCGAACGAAACGTCAATAGACGGCTTCCTGTTATTAAAATAGGCATCAAAATTGGGGATGATATCATATAGATCTGTGCCATCTGAAGCTAACATTAAGTTATATCTCCCTATTTTTCCAGGCTCTGTTTTAGAAAAGATATATTCTTCTTTTAACGTGTGAAAGATTTTCTGCCCTTTGTTGTTTGTCAAGGAAACCTCCACTTCTGTACGATAAATAGTAGGGTGATCCTTGTCCTGTTTAATCTGTACCTTCTCTAATTGCATGTCTATATTGCTGTCGATTAATTGGTGATTATATTTGAATACCATGTTAATGTTTAGGGCAGTTTCCAACAAGTTTTCTGTAAAATATTTATCAAAGCTCGAATAGTAATAATTCATAAGGTCCTTATATTCCTTTGATACTAACAGCATATCGTACTCTTCTGGATTTGCTTCTACTATTTTGTTTTCCCACTCCTCACTTAATCGTTTGAATTCCATATCCGGCCCATTATATTCTTTTTCAATGACTGCCATAACTACTTCCTCATTCGTAAGTGGCTGGGCAGTTTGCTCGGTTTCTGATGGGACCATTA
>NZ_JBAEAP010000106.1:0-4697 GCF_056205495.1 Psychrobacillus sp.
TGGCTCACAGAACGACATGGCTACGATCCGACTTAAGTTTATACGTAAAACCTTATCTGATATAGATGATACTCTTCGCTCATACGTTCAAGGACAATTATTCGTGAGTTTTTTAGTGGGAGTAATGTTATTCATCGGATATACAGCAATTGGTCTTGAATATGCCTTACTACTAGCGCTATTTGGGATGATTATGAATGTTATTCCATTCCTAGGGCCATATATATCCCTAGTTCCTGCAGTTATAATTGCTTTAATTCAAGAGCCTAAATTAGCTATCTACGTAGCGATTATAATGCTTGTAGCTCAGCAAATTGAAAGTAACTTCATTACTCCAAATGTGATGGGGAAATCATTGGATATTCATCCACTAACCGTTATTACAATCATTTTAGCGGCTGGAAATATTGCAGGGTTAATGGGAATCATTTTAGGGGTTCCAACCTATGCAGTTATTAAAGCTATTTTAAAGAATATATACGCACATAGGGAAGGGATTAAGGATACAGCCACGAAATCTGTCTAGGAGGAGATGGAATGACCTTTAAATCTAAAATTGATAAAACCTTTGCTTATTTTATAGGGGTAGCAATTTTTATAATAGCACTTGCTACTCTTGTACCTGCCTTATATGAAATCTTTTCAGATGATGTAGATGTAAAAGCAGTGGTTATTATCAGTATTTTATTTATCATGTGTGTTGGATTTATTTTGTGGATAACCTTTGATATTGAGTATTCTTTTAGGGAGAAGTACTTATTTATTAAAGGAGGTCCTTTTAAAAGTAAAATTCCTTATGAGGATATAACGAAAGTCAATAAAACATCTCAAATTTTAGCTGGTTATCGAATTCTATCTTCTAAGGATGCGTTAGAAATTCATTATAAAAAAGCAGTGCTTGGAAGTGTAATTATCTCACCTAGCGAACAGCAGAAATTTTTAAGAATTTTGTCTGAAAAAGCACCACATATCTCTATGAAATGAGGTTTGATGATGGATAAGGACGATTATACACCACCGGTTAACGATTTAATGGGTGATATTCTTAGGAACTATGAAAAGTCTGGAGGCATGGATCATATAAAGGGAATGGGTCAACCGATTTCGGATGAATATTTCTCAGGAGACATTTTTCAGCACTTTCAAAAGATAGCCAAGGATGCTGGGTACAAACCACACTGGCTTAAGCTACAGCATGAAATTCGTGATGAGTTACAGGATATAGCGTCTAACTATACACATGGTCTTAAAGAAGGACTCCATTTTCGAATTACTAAAGTAAATGAAAAAATCATGGCCTATAACAAGTCATGTCCGCCTCCTATGCAAAAGAGTACAGTACGATTAGAATCAGTAGAAAATGCAGTGAGTCGTTGGTTGTAGGCATTGCTAGACAGACTTGCTTCAAATATTATATGAAACCGAAAATTCATCCTTCGGTTTCTTTTTTTATTTTATTCTCTTTTATCTACCTTTGTGTTAACCTATATTTATAAGTGGTTAACACAAATAAAAAGGGGAAGAAATTATGAGAAATGAACGTTTGAAAATGATGATTACTGCTGCTATGTTTGCTGGCATTATTGCCGTAGCTGCTCAGATAATGATCGCTATACCACCTGTACCATTTTCACTCTTAACGATTGCTGTTATGTTAACGGCTACTATTTTACCGAAGGAATATGCGTGTCTTGCTATTATCATCTATATATTACTTGGACTAGGTGGCATACCTGTTTTTGCTGGCATGACGGGTGGACCAGGCATATTACTTGGTCCAACAGGAGGATATATTTTAGCTACGCTACCAGCTGTGGTATGTATAAGCTTTCTGTTAGACATGTTTGGTCATAACAAATTTGTTGCTATTGGAGCTAATATGCTGAGTGTATTAATTATCCTATCGATCGGTATGGTTTGGTTAAAAATAGTTACAGGTATTTCATGGGAAGGTGCCTTTAAAGGTGGAATGTTAATTTTTCTTATTCCCGATTTAGTAAAATCAATAGTTGCCGCATTACTAGGAGTGATTATTAGACGTCGTTTGGTACAAGCTAAATTGATTAGGGCTACTCCTCTTTAATAAAAAAAGAATGCTCCAAGGGGAAAGGAGCATTCTTTTTTATAGCTATGGAGAAACGTCATCTAGGAGGAAATCGTTCTTCACTAGAAGAACGGTTTTTCGTGTGGGTATGATCTCTTTCATCTTGAACTTGAATATTCAAGTCCTCAACAGAGATGGCATCAACAGTTTGCATATCCTCATGCATATCGAACAGACTGACTTTAGTCGTCTTTACCCTATCGGGATTGTCTAATAAACGACCATCTGCCTCTTCTCGTTTATCCTTCATGTTTCGTAAGTTTTAAAAGCATTTGACTAAGAGCGTGTTGTTGATCTTTGTCAGCAGTTTTCCATAATTGCTGCAATAGATGTTCTTCACGGTTTCTAGGTTCTTCGTGCGCTGCAAGATAACCTGCGACTTTCTCGGTTGCTTTTGCAAGGGTCTCATCACTTAGACCCATTTTCTCACCCATTTTAACTTTGTCAGCTAGATAATCCTTAAATGTAGTAAAGCTTTTTAGGATTTCATTTTTTTCATCTGTACTGAAGCTTTCTAATGCTACTTCCACTTGTTTGTCTATTTTTCGATCCATTCTTTCTCACTCCTTTTTTTTGGGATTGTTATTAGCTATTCCCGAAGCTAAAAGGAATATGCATTTTAGTTTTACAATAAAGTTATTAGAAAGCGGTTTGAAGGGAGTACAACTACAATCCTCTAAGCAAAGGTGTGTAACTTCGATTTCTTTTCTGGCGAAAGCTTTCACCCCATTAATCGACTGCCAAAACAATTAGTAAGTATATACTTAAACTGGGTAAGTAAAAAATTACATTTATAAAAATGGTTGACATACTAATTGAAAATGATTATCATTATCGTATAGAGCTTACTCAATAGAGAAGGTTCTTACCAGCAACTTTTCTCCAAAGTACAGCTGAGTATTTTTTACGACTTAACCCCCTCAACGTTAAGTTCGTCCCTTGTAAAGCGGTATCCGCGTGGATGCCGCTTTTTTACGCGATAAAACAAATAAGGCAGCGACGTAACTATCAATAAATAGAAAGAGTTTGCTGAAACGGTGAACAGCCTACAGGTATTGCAGTAGGAATATTTGGTGGACCAACCTATATTTTTATATAAGTTTAAAAAGAAATTATCGTGGAAGACTTAAAATAATTGATAAAAAAAAATTATGAAGTCAAGCTCGTAAAGAAAAAACCAAATAATTGATTGTATGAAATTATTATGTGTAATTTATCAGGCATTATTAATAATATACAAAATTAAGGATTTACAAATTTATCGCATGTATTTATTGAGACTTGGGTGGCCATTCTAAAAATCAATTGGGAAATGCATCAGATGTGCTAGCATGCACTACAGTTTACAAAAGAGCGTATAGCATAAGGTAAAATCGTTTAAGCATTCTTGCGTTGTACCAATTATTACTTACGTAATAATGCCTTGTGACATGGAACTTTTTAACTTCAGAACCGTAGAAGTTAGAAAGGGGGCGGTTATTATGAAAGACGTGCGAGAATTTTATGTAGATATTACACCTATTGAGGCATTAAGGGTAATAGAACAATCAATTGTCACAGGATCTATATCTGGTAAGGTGTTAGACGTTTATAAGCGCTCTGTAGGAGACCAAGAGATAGTTGTTTGTGTAATAGAAAAATTCTATTATCGAACAAGTAATAGAGCATCTTTAACTATCACATTAGACAATTTAGAGGAATTTACCAAGGTTCATGCAGTAGCCTCTGGTGGTGGAGCAGGAGCATTTATGCGTTTTGATTGGGGAGCTGGGAGTAATTTTGTAGAGGGTGTAAGTCGTGCTTTGGACCAATATATTGTTGAACAGTGAAATTTTGATAATTTTTGTCTAATATTACTATTTAACAAAAATAATGAAAAATCTAAAAATTTAAAATATAATTAATGTAGGAATAAAAATGAATGAGTATTCATTTTTGTTTCTACATTTTTTTAATTTAAAATAGGGGGTTATGTATGGGTGCGTTCAAATTGTTGGGCGTGGAATTATCCAAGCTGACAGAGAAAAAAGGGGTATTATTTTCACTCATTGGAGTTTTGCTAATTCCAATTGTCTATGCAGCAGTGTTGTTATCTGCTACATGGGATCCGTATGACAATCTAGATAATTTACCTGTAGCGTTTGTTAATAATGATGCAGGTGCTGAATCAGGGGGAGCCCCAATAAACGTGGGGAATGATTTAGTGGCAGATTTGAAGCAAAATCCAGCTTTAGGATGGGATTTTGTATCGAAGGAGGAAGCCGAAAAAGGACTCAAGAGTCAGAAGTATTATATGACTATTGAGATTCCAGAGGACTTTTCTAGCAAGGTAACAACTGTGCTAGATGCTAATCCACAGGTAGCAGAAATAATTTATACACAAAATGAAGGACTAAACTTCATGGCCTCACAGGTCACGAAAAGTGCTACAGAAAAAATTCGTGAACAGCTAGGAAACAAAATTACGGAAACCTACACCAAAACATTATTTGCTCGATTTGGTGATATTTCTAATGGATTTGCTTCTGGTGCTGATGGTTC
This sequence comes from Psychrobacillus sp., assembly GCF_056205495.1. NCBI lineage: Bacteria > Bacillati > Bacillota > Bacilli > Caryophanales > Bacillaceae > Psychrobacillus > Psychrobacillus sp. The sequence goes on from NZ_JBAEAP010000106.1 coordinate 4,646, forward strand.
TAACAAATTGTATGAGGGTACAACAAGTCTTTCGGCAGGTACAAGTCAACTG
>NZ_JBAEAP010000107.1:0-2321 GCF_056205495.1 Psychrobacillus sp.
TTGGTACGGCAGATAATGAATTTACATATAAGGTAGCTGATACTGACAAAAACACAAAGCTTGATAACTACAAGATTACGACTTCATTCGGTAAGCTGGAAGTTGAAGCGTTCGATGCAGTTACTGTAAAGATAACCGGTCATAAGAATGAAGATGCTGAGATTGTACAGTTGAATAGGCTAAGTAAAGCAAAGAAGCGACTAATCAATAATTAGTCGCTCCAGACTTTAGATAAACACCAGGCATTGGGATGTTTTATCTAAAGTCTTTTTTCTATTAAAGTAACGATATGAGCTCTCCTGGATCTTCAGATCGCACTATTCTCGTAGAAAGTCGCCACTCTGCCCTCCAATCAAAAGTCGACTCCTTCTATTTGTGGGTCAAGCCTAGTAATTAGACGTTGCACGCAGAGGAAAAATCTTCTCTTAGCTAGGAACCAAAAACTTATCTCTAATTTGAAATCCAAAAAGCATTAATTTTTTGATTTGATTTTTGTTGTCTTTATTAACACGTACTAATATATTCCGTACTCTGTAGTTTGTTTGTGTAAAGCATAGTATCTTTTCTAGCTCCTCAGACTCCCACCCTTCTATAAAAAGCGTTCCTTCAGATAGCTTTTCTTTATGATTTAGTTCATCAATATAAAGCGATGTTGAATTGATCCAAAAAGTGTTTTGGGGATTTCCAGAATGATAGCCCTCGAAACCTCGAAGGTAATTGAGAAGGAATCTTTGGCGGTTACCTGACCATATCTCTGTGTTAGAAATACTTTTAAAGTTACAATTGGGGGCTTTGATGTGGATATCGTTGAGCTCAGCAATAAGAATAGAATGCTTTTTCTTAAATGCCTTCTTCTTAGTAGGATTCAATTGTTTTCTTTCATATTTTGCTATATGACGCTTTTCCAGGATAAGGCCAAGCTTACCCCTAAAATTTTTAGTGGAAAATAGGATAGACACAGTGCCTGGAGCATGTATGGGCATAACCTCGCCAAGCAGCTTCTCAGCATGAAAAAAATCCTTTAGTTTTCCGTTTCCGTACTCCATGTATTTATCCAGCCACTGAAAACCATAAGAAAATGCTATTAATTCATTATTAAGATGTATTACCTTTGCGCTGACATGAGGCCGATCACCTTCAAATTTTTTCATGAAATCCAATCTATCGTTAGTGGAGTGATTAAATTTGTCCATGTTTCCCTCTAATAAAGACTGCAATTGTTCAAGCGTAACTACCTCTTCCTGTAGATCACCTAGTGCCCTTAGCTTTACTTCCATCATTGGAGCTATCACATGTAAAATTTCTACTGGATTGTTTTTCTTTTCTATACATTTGTAGCTTCTAGCATTCATGTAATTCCTTAATTTTAGATGTGTATGGTTGTCATAACTTAACGAATTAATCAAGAATACAGCCTGCTGCTTATCTAAAATAATTCCGTCCATCACAAACATAAGCACCCTATCTAAATCTCTCTTCTTTACTACGAAGTCTGTATAGGGACAGGATTGGATAGCTAACGTTTGCACAATCTTAACATTGTTCTTTTTACTCACTATAAAGGGAAAAAAAGCAATGACTTTCTGGTTTTCTCTAACACTATAAATCTCAATTTTCTTATCGTCTGAAAAATATCTCCACCAATTGTATATAAAATGAAATTCTAGAAATGGATTAGAATTATGATTTGCTGCTAAAATAGTGGACCATTCTTTTTCATACAAACTAAGATGTTTAAATGACTTGATAAGGAATAGCTCCAAATAATACTCCTTTCTTTTATCATATAGTCGTTATAGCAAAGAAGTCTTGTACTAAAAATTAGTTTATCCGCAAACGATTCTGTTCAAAGAATCCTCTCTAAAATAATATTATTAGGCAGGCTGTTTCATTCCTATTTGCTGCGAATTAAACAATATAGATTATACAAAGAAAAAGCCATCACTCCGGTAACTGAACTGGTAGCGTGGCTTTGTTCCACCTTTTATTCCCCATCACTATCAACCTCATGCTCCTCCTTCTCTTTCCCTCTTGGAGGTAGGAGTCTCATCTTCTCTAATACCTTTGGAAGGTTCATGGCGATAAACATGAGAAAAACTGTGAGTATTGCTAAATCATATGCGCCATAACCGATTGTTAATCCAACACATGCGGTAATCCAAAGATTTGCTGCTGTTGTTAGACCTCGTTTCACGTTATCCTTATCCACCCAAATAACTCCTGCTCCTAGAAAGCCGATGCCGCTAATAACTTGAGCTGCTAATCGCATGGGATCCATATAAGGTCCTTGGTTTAAGGTAGATAAGCTCATCGCCAGTGTA
>NZ_JBAEAP010000108.1:0-1890 GCF_056205495.1 Psychrobacillus sp.
TAATTAATACTGCCCCGAAGCCTGAGTCACTTTCAATTGGAAAATAGGTTTGCTGATTGGAGGACGTGCGATATACATTTTCGAAATCCTCTGGAACTTGAACAAATTCTATTGTATCTAAAAGGGGTCTTTCGCCGTAAAAGTCCTTAAATGCAACTAATGTAGTAATGGATGGACCATTTTCCTCAACATAGTAGCAGCCTGTCCCATAAACAAAGTCTAAATGCTCCTTATAAATACTGGCATTCATGCTTCCTAAAAGCTGCAAGCAGTAGCTACAACCTGTCGGATATGTAATATCAACTATTAGAGGAGTAATTGCCTCTATTTGTTTAATTGGCTCGCAGAGCAAACGAAATTGCGGATCATTTTTAAGTTTCCGAAGGCAATATACTACATCCTCTGCAGTGAGGATAGAACCGTCATGAAAAGCAACATCCTTTTTTAGGTATAGACGAAGCTTCGAGTCTGTCATATCCCAGCTATGACTAAGCTCTGGAGATACTATTCCACTTTCATCAACAGAAACTAGACGATTGTATACCGTAGCAACAATATTAGCACTATTTGCGTCTGCTGCTTTTAGTGGGTGAAGTGTGAGAAAAGGATTTTTCCTTGGAACAATAAGCTTGTCGTTTATTTGTTGCTTAAAGCCAATTTTGTTTCGGAATTTTTTCATTAGTCTTTGGCGACATTCTGTCGACCAATCAAACATTAAGTATTTGCTGCTTATTTCTGCACTTTCATGTTCTAAAATCTGCATGACTTGCTCCTCGAAGCAAGCCTCAACATTTTTTAACCACGTTAAATGCGAGGAATTCCCTCTTCCTTTACCAGAAATAAATTTTATCCATCCCTCTGAAGACCATCTTTCAATATATCGCTTTGTTTGCTTAGTGCTGAAGCCTATAATAGTTGCGATTTCCTCCTGCTTTATGCTGCCAGAGGGAACAGTGTTCCAAAGGGTTAATAATGAACGATCCATCTCATACACCTCTATAAGTGGACAACTTTTGTCAATTTGTCCATTTTTATATTAAAAAGTCTAGTTTAATATACTAAATACAGAGGAGGAGTACAACATGAAATGGAAAAACTACCCACAGAATATTAAGGTCCGATTGATTACATCTTTTTTTAATAGAGCAGTTTCATCTGCTGTTATGCCTTTTATGGCATTGTTCTTTGCTCAAGAGATGAGTAAGGTCTGGGCGGGTTTATTTTTAATAGGTACAGTATGTGTAAGTTTTTTAATCAGCCTAATTGGAGGATATATTTCTGACCGTTTACCAAGAAAGGGATTATTAGTGATCACGTCCTTTTTAAGTGGATGTATGTTCGTTTGCATGACCATGAGCTTGCTACCTAAATCTAATATCATTTGGATGTTCGCAATTGCTTATACGCTATATATTATTACAAGCAGTTTAGGGAGGCCTGCCATGCATGCAATCATCATCGATTCTACTACTCCTGATAATCGAAAAGAAGTATATGCGCTGGATTACTGGCTTACCAATTTGTCCATGGCTATAGGGGCTGCATTAGGAGGATTACTATATTTAAACCATCAAATAGAATTGTTTACGTTACTCTCTTTTACATCTTTATGCCTTCCAATCGCATATAAAATTTGGTTGGTGGATGGACATAATACGCTTTTAGAAAAGCAGCACAAAAATGTTTTTGTTGATCTCATACATAATTATAAAATTGCCTTTCAAGATAAACCTTTCGTTCAGGTAGTCGTTGGGTCCATGTTCATTTTTGCTGCCGAGTTCTCTTTAAACAGCTATATAGGTGTAAGGCTAGCGGAAACTTTTGGGTCGGTCCAAATAGGAGATTTCGAGCTTGCCGGAGTCAGAATGCTAAGTTTACTTAATATAGAAA
>NZ_JBAEAP010000109.1:0-4997 GCF_056205495.1 Psychrobacillus sp.
ACTATTGTCAACGTCATCTATGCCGCCTCTCAGGTGTTTATATGGACCACTATAGTATTTGTCATTGTTGAACGAATCGGATTATCTAAAAATGACCTGCCTTTAACGAAAAGAGGTACTCCATGGTCACCAGACGATTTAAAGGATGTCCAAATCATTCCCGCTAAAAAAATCATATCTACAGGAGAAATTATTTTTAGTATTTTTTGGATTACTGTCTGGGCAATCATTTACTGGAATGCTGACCATCTGTTAGGTATTTATAGTTCTTCAGATGGTAACGGCTTACAACTAGTCATGCCTATATTTGAACAAAATGTATTACTATCTTATTGGCCAATAGTAGTTACGTTTATTGTCCTAGAGGTAGGACTCGTACTTTATAAGTGGGTGGTAGGTCAATGGACTAAAAAAGTAGCTTTAGTAAATGGCATTATCCATATACTTAGCACGTTTGCTTTTCTCATAATTTCAAGGAACGCTAATTTATATAACGAGGCTGCCCTTCCTTATATAGAAAAAACAATCATAATAAACAACGTTGTTTTGAGTAATGCAATGGATGTATTATGGATAATCATCGCTGCCTCTATCGTTATTTCCCTTATTATAGAAATAGTAGAAAGCTATAAAAAGGCTAAAATTTAATCTAGTCACTTAACCCTCCATGCTAAACCGCTGGAGGGTTAAAACTTTTCGAAAATTATACTAGCAACAAGAAGTTACACTATCCTTCCTCATCTCCTTATTACTAAGAACTCTTTACCCCCTTATTTTTGTCTAAAATGTGAATGAGATAAAATTTAGTATAAAAAAAACACTTACATCGTATGAAATTATTTTGTTATAGTAACAACTAGACCGGTCTGAACAAAAGAAAAATGTTATAAAGGAATATCTAAATCGCTTATAGTCGACATACAGTGATTACTATTTTGATTAAAAATAAAAGAAAAAAAGAATAGATTACCCATTAATAATTATTTGAACATATCAACATTTAGACATGAACGTTTACAATACTAAACAAAGAAGTATTCCCCTTAAGACAAAGTCTAGGGGAATATCTATTTTATAGAGGGAGTTTCAAATATAAATGAATAAACAGATCAAGACAGGACCGATAATGGCTGCTCTTTTAGTAGCAGGATTTGTCGGACTTTTTAGTGAAACCGCATTGAATATTGCTTTAGGAGACTTAAGTTTAATATTTGATGTTAAACCTACAACCATTCAATGGTTAGCCACGGGTTACTTTTTAACTTTAGGTATCTTAGTACCGGTTACGGGAATTCTGATGCAAAAATTTACAACACGTCAAATGTTCCTTACTTCTATTTCTTTATCCATTATTGGAACTATTTTAGCTGCAGTATCACCAACTTTTAGTCTTTTGCTAGTTGGACGTATTATTCAAGCTGCTGGATTAGCGATCAATTTGCCATTAACGCAAAATGTCATCTTTACTATTTTCCCTCCAAACAAACGTGGGGCTGCAATGGGAGTAATGGGACTAGTTATGTTAGCAGGACCAGCATTAGGTCCAACGATTGCTGGACTAATTTTAGATACACTATCATGGGAATGGATCTTTTGGGTAACCCTTCCGTTCTTACTACTCTCTGCTATCATCGGTTTAGTATTCTTGCCTAATGTTAACGAAATTCGCAAAGTTTCTATAGATATTTTATCTGTAATTCTTTCAACGCTTGGATTTGGTGGCATTGTTTATGGAGTAAGTGTTGCTGGAGAACATGGCTGGACAAGTACAATCGTTATAACATCCATTATTGTTGGTGTGATTGCATTAATTCTGTTCTCTCTTCGTCAAACGAAAATGGAGAATCCAATGCTGAATTTGAAGGCCTTTAAATATCCTTTATTCGTCTTGGGAGTTGTAATGAGCTTTATCACATTCTTTAATATGCTATCATTGCTTGTTGTTTTACCTATGTACATGCAAATGGCATTATTAATGCTTGCCTTTACTACAGGTCTGGTATTACTACCAGGAAGCTTGTTGAATTGTATTTTAGCACCTACCATTGGACGGATGTTTGATAAGTTTGGTCCAAAAGCTGTAATAACTCCAGGTACTATCTTTGTTGTTATTGGATATATCCTTTATGCTTCATTTGGTACCGACACAGCTACATGGTTATTAGTTGTTACCCATATTATCATGATGCTTGGTATCGGTATGGTACTTGCTTCTACGCAAACAAACACACTAAATTCATTGCCTAGAGAGTATTATCCAGATGGTATTGCAATAACGCAAACGGTTCAACAGGTTGCCGGTGCCATGGGGATTGCTATTATGGTTTCTGTGTTATCAGCAAAACAAAATAGCTATTTAACAACGGTTAATGATAATTTAGCAGAGGCAACTGCTTCTGGCTCATCATTCGTTTTTACCCTAGGTTTAATATTGGCAATCGTTAATCTTGTGCTATCTCTATTTATGAAAAAGCCAGGAGAAGTAAAACTTAAAGGATAATTACAAGCTGTCTCACCAGATAAAAAGCTCCGAAAATTTACGTAAAGTAAATATCGGAGCTTTCTTTTTGGTTACAAGCAACTTTGGAATGCAAGTAGAAGCCTAGCCAAAAGATTAAGTTAATGCTTGGCATGGCTCACAGCCTGATGCAATAAATTCATCACGTGATCATCATCGCTTGAATAGTACATGGTAGTTCCTTCACGGCGAAACTTTACTAAGCGCAAGTTCTTTAAAAAGCGAAGCTGATGAGAAACGGTGGTTTGCCCCAAATTTAATGATTCCGCTATTTCATTGACAGAGTGTTCCTCACAGCATAAAAAATTTAATATTCTAATACGAGTAGGATCACTTAATGCTTTGAACGTCTGGGATACAACGAAAAGGGTTTCTTCGTCTAAATCATGCTGTAACTTTTCCTCCACTTTATACCCTCCTTGTTTTTAGTGATGGTGGTGATGATGTGCTCCTGTGTCTTCTGCCTTTGTTGTACATAAAATAGATGAATCGTGCTTATGTGATTCTGTTTCCAGTTGAATAGTCACATGCTGTATACTTTGATGAGCTAAATCGTGCTCTACTTTTTGCAGTAGTTTTTCACCCTCACCAATTGTCATTTCCTTTTTCACAACCACATGGCAGGACAGTGCATTCAAGCCACTAGTTATAGACCAGATGTGCAAATCATGGACACTATGGATTTCAGGGTTTTGTTCGATTGTTTGTACAATGTTATTTATGTCTACATTTTGAGGGGTACCTTCCATTAAAACATGGAGAGATGCCTTGGTTACAAAGTATCCACTTCTTAATACAAGCGCAGCGACAATCACACTAGCCAATGGATCCGCCCATCCCCATCCAAAGAACATGATGAGTAATGCAGCAATGATTGCTCCGACTGAGCCTAGCATATCACTAATAACATGCAAGTAAGCTCCTCGCATATTCAAGTTTTCCTCCGTATCGCCGCCCTGCATCATGAACCAAGCTACAAATATATTTACAGCTAGACCTATACAGCTAATAACAAGCATTCCAGTTGTAGCAACCTCAGGAGGATTTGTAAATCTATTAAATGCTTCGTAAAAGATAAAAATGGCAATTGCCATCAGTGTTAAACCATTTAACACTGCAGCCAATATTTCAAAACGTTTGTAGCCATATGTTTTGTTACTATTTGCAGCTTTTTCACCGAAGCGAAATGCGAGCAAAGCAATTGCTAAAGAAACGGCATCGCTTAACATATGGCCAGCGTCTGAAAGCAAAGCCAAGCTATTGGTCAAATAGCCCCCTATTGCCTCTACAATCATATAGGTAAAAATGATAAAAAAAGAAACGAGCAATACTTTTTTATTGGCACCGTGTGTGTGATTATGATGATCCGACATAATAACTCCCTGCCCCCCATTTAAAGTAAACCTAAGACTTATATATGATTATATATTCATATATACATAATATATCCTCTTTATTATTTTGTAAACGGGATTGATTCACTAAAGGCATATTAAATTTTATGAATGAAAAAAAGCCCACACTAGTGAAGTATCGGCTTCTGGTTTAGCTCTTATGATATTTAACTATTTATGGAAACAGGGAATTCCTCTAATTTAAGTTGTTATCCCCTTATTTTTGTTTGTAGCAAGTAAGATAATTGCTACACCAATCGCTAAAATTCCTATTAAAAGAGAACTATAAAAAAACATGGTTAGACCTATCGTTGGGGAACCCGACACTAAACTGCAAAGAACTAAAAATAAAATTCCAATACAAGTTAGAAAATAAGAAAATAGCTTTGTTTTATCTCTAAATAATATGTAGCCGATCAGTATAATTAAATACGTTCCACTTAATAGCATAGCTAGAGGATAAGCAGGTGCGAATTTAGCAGCATATATAAAATAATCTATTGTCAAAATGTCATTCGTTTGGTTTACTGATCCATTAAACCAATTTGAAAAAACAGCTGTATGCTTCCACTCCCATATATCTTGCGTTAATGTACTTCCCTCATACCAAGATGCAATTGTAGAAAATACTAATACTCCCAAAGCTATGCCAGCTTGTATAAAAAGTTTCAAATACCTCTCACCTCCTATTATAGATACATTACCATTTTTTATCTTTATGTGACCAGTTTTACCCGACAAATCTACTGTTAATATCACGAATCAATAGAACGAGGGTCATTCAGCTAGGGAATTAGCTGAATAACCCTCTTATATTTCATTTCTTTTAATACGTCTAATTAACTCCTCAAGCCAATGCGAGGTATGCTCAGTTTTATCTGAAAAATATTCTCCAAGATAATTGACTAAATGCTCTTTCTCCTCTGTTAACTGTACTTGGTTTTCTAAGTTTTTTACGAGATTGTCGTTAAAAGTATAGGCTTCTGGACATCTTTTAACCTCTTTTATTGCTGTGGTATCCTTTCGCTGATATTGGCAATAAAACATAAATTCTTCAGCAAAGAATTCTATCGGAGTACTATAGT
>NZ_JBAEAP010000110.1:0-11324 GCF_056205495.1 Psychrobacillus sp.
GTTCTCAAAGTCGTTGAACATATTAGTTATCAACAGACAGATAAATTCTTCGCAATTATTTGGACTCTGCCATTCCTGCTCTCTTTCTTACCTTCTATAAAAAGAATAGCTTGTTCTTTTAGAAGGGTATTAAATTTAGCAAAATCATCCGGGAATAGGGTGATAGAAACTGTCCCGGTATCATCTTGGACGGTGACAAAAGCCATTGCTTCTCCTTTTTTTGTCCGAATCCTTCTAATCTCCTCCACCATGCCAATAACCTTCACATAAGAATCTTTCGAAGACTGTTGAATATCCCAAATATGCTGGATTTTATTATCCATCTTTTTCTTTGAGACTGTTGGATGCTCTGAAAAATATTGACCAAGCACTTCTTTTTCAAATTCTAGTTTAGACATGATTGGTAATGGATCCATTTTAATATATTTTGATTTTCCGAAAGGAGAAGAGTCTCCTTCAAATAAATCTGTTTCCTCTGTAGGACTGACAAGCTCCGCATATTTTACGGCAGCATCTATAGTTGCTAATAACGTAGAACGTTCCACTCCAAATTCATCCAAAGCTCCAGCCTTTACAAGTGGCTCGATATTTTTCCTAGTAAAGAAAACAGCAGACAAATCAGAAGCCATGTCAAAAATATCTTCCCATTTCGCTGGCCGTTTATGCCTTTGCTGTAGAAGCTTTTGCGTGAATGGATACGAGATTCCCTTTATCGCCTGAAGGCCAAAGCGAATTCCATTGTTCTCTACACTAAAGGATGATTGACTTTTAAAAATAGAAGGAGGTAACACAGCTATACCTCTTTGTTTCATCTCGATTATAAGCTGATTAATCTTTTCCTGATTCCCTATCGCAGTACTTAAGAGAGCACCGTAAAATTCTAATGGATAGTGAGCCTTTAAATACGCCATTTGATAAGAAATAACGCTATATGCAACCGCATGGCTTTTTGGGAACCCGTAATCTGCAAAACGGACTATTAAATCATAAACAGAAGTGGCTGCCTGGTCCTCATGACCGAGCTGTTTGGCTTTTTGGACGAAGTGATAACGTTCCTTTTCTAAAACTTCTCTATTTTTTTTACTAACGGCTCTTCTAAGCAAGTCAGCCTCGCCAAATGTAAAGCCAGCCATTTTGGAGGCAATTTGCATGATCTGTTCCTGATACACAATAATTCCATATGTTCCCCTTAATATCGGCTCTAAAACTGGGTGCTCGTAAGTAATAGGAGCCTGTCCAAGCTTACGTTGTGCATATAGAGGGATGCTATCCATCGGGCCTGGTCTGTATAGTGCATTAACTGCTACAATGTCTTCAAATCTAGTCGGTCTAATTTGCTTTAATGCATTACGCATACCAGCTGATTCTAACTGGAATACTCCCGTTGTATCGCCTTTTTGAAGAAGGCTAAACGTCTGTTCGTCATTTAATGGTATATCCTTTAAAGAGATAGAAGACTTCTTAACATGAATCGATTTAAGAATTCGCTCAATTATTGTTAAATTTCGCAATCCTAAAAAGTCCATCTTTAATAAGCCTTTTTCCTCCACTTCCTTCATTGGCCATTGCGTTAAATAAATCTCATCATGCCCCTTTTGAATTGGGACAGTATTTACTAAAGGTTGTGGGGATAACACTATTCCTGCGGCATGGGTAGATGCATTTCTTGGTAGTCCCTCTAATTTAAGAGCAACTTCAAACCACTTTTTACGCATATCTTCTGTTTGGATAAATTCTCTAAGTTTAGGTGACTGATCGTAAGCTTCTTTTAAAGTAATTCCTAGTTTGGAAGGTATAAACGAGGAAATGGCGTTCATGGTGCTAGCCTCAAATCCAAATACTCTTGCTACTTCACGAGCAGCTGCTTTCGCTGACAAGGTACCAAATGTAATAATTTGAGAAACATGATTTTGTCCATACTTTTCCGCTACATAGCGAACTACTTCCATTCTTTTTGAGTCAGCAAAGTCAATATCTATATCAGGCATCGTGATACGTTCAGGGTTTAAGAATCGTTCAAATAGGAGTCCATATTGGAGAGGATCTACATCTGTAATATATAAAGTATAAGCTACAAGGGAGCTGGCAGAGGAACCCCTTCCCGGTCCTGTTAAAATATTGGAACGCTTTGCATACTTCATGAAATCCTGGACGATTAAGAAGTAATCTTCATATTGCATCTGACTTATAACGTCTATTTCATATTGCAAACGATCTAAATAAGCTTGGGTATAATGTGGTACTCGCTCTTTTAGTCCTTCCTCGCAAAGAGATACTAAATAATCCTTGGCATTCCCATCTACTGGCAAAGGATATTTTGGCATTATATGCTTTTTCTTATCGAATACAACCATACAACGCTCTAACATTGTTTTTGTATTAGAAATCCACTCTGGGACATCTGCAAACCATTCATTCCATTCCTCGTAAGAAAGTACGTGAGCGTCTGGCTTTGGTTTTTTTCTTTGAAAATCTGTCATCTTTACGGACTGGTCCATTGCATGCAGTACTTCAAAAGCAAACGCATCCTCTTTATCTACATACCGACACTCGTGATAAACAGTAAGCGAAATGTCTAGTTCTTCAGCTGTTTCTCTAACTAAACTCTCTTCCTCCGTTGGCTTGCCACTAGGACGCTCTATCCCAATGAATAAGCAACTCGGTTTAAATATGGCCATTAGCTCTATCAGATTATCTTTTGAGAGCAAGGGATCCGCTTTATACACTGCTATTAATCCTTCTTTATAAGCACTCAGCCATTTCTTTGGTAGTAAATCTAGCTCTCTCGTTTCCATTGCACTAGAAATTTTTAAGATGTTTTCATAGCCTTTATTATTCTCCGCATAAACTACTAAAGACACCGGGCCATTGTCTAGCTGCACCTTGATGGTTAGCCCAATGACCGGCTGTATGTCATTTTTAATAAGCGTATGCCAAAAAGGCAACACACCATACAACATACTATTTGTAATGGCTGCCACCTTTGTATTATTTTTTTTCAGCTTTTCAATGAGCTGCTCCAATTGAATTGTACTTTTCAGCATATCCGCTGAGGTTACAATTTGGGGATATACTGTTTGCATTCATAACACCTCAATTTACAGCTTTTTTTAAGTCCTCTAATACTTCGTCTGCTTCCTCCCATGAATAAGCAGTAGCTCCAGCAGCCAAAGGATGTCCACCGCCACCATACTTTTTAGCCACTCCATTAATAACTGGGCCCTTGGAACGTAATCGAACACGGATTTCCTTTTCATCCTCGATAAAGAAAACCCAGCATTTCATCCCTTTCACGTCTGACAAGGCACTTACCAATAAGGAAGCCTCAGATTCTGACACTTGGTATTTTTGCAGAAGTTCTCTTGTTAACTTCATATGTCCTACGCCATTTTCCATTTCAAAATTAGCGTAAATATAGCCTTTTAACTGAAGCATGTTGCTCTCTACTTCATACATACCATTAAATAGTTCTGTTCGATCAAAACCGTAGGAGATCAGTTTACCTGCATAAAGCATTGTTTGTTCTGTTGTGCTTTGGAACATAAATCTTCCGGTGTCCCCTACAATTCCTGCGTATAATAGGCGGGCAATAGTCGAATCCATTTTCCATCCCTTATATTCCTCCCCATCGAAGAAAAGCTCACAAATCATTTCACTTACAGAACTCGCCTCTGTATTTACCCATAATAGGTCTCCGTATGCATCTTCGTTCGGATGGTGATCTATTTTGATTAAAAATTTACCTAAATTATATCTACTGTCATCTATTCTCTCTGTATTGGCTGTATCCGTCACAATAACTAGTGCATCCTTAAAGTCCTCGTCTGTAACAGTATCAGGCTTTGCTAGGAAGTCTAATGTACTATCATGCGTGCCTGTTGCCCATACTTTTTTGTTCGGGTAATTTAAAGCAAGTAATTCCTTTAAGCCAATTTGGGAGCCATAGGCATCAGGATCTGGCCTCACATGGCGATGTATAATAATCTTGTCATAGCTCTCGATTGTGTCAATGATTTGTCTTTTCATAATTTTTCCTCCATAGAGACGCATTACTATTCGCCTTTTTTTAAGTTTACCTTTACAATAAAAATAGCATTACTTTTATTGGAGGTACATCATGATATTAAATGGAATATTAGTTTTAGGTATAATCGTCTCGTTTGTATGGTATTTTTATTTTAAAACAAAACAGCTTCGTGCAACACTTCCTATTCGCAAAAAATGGTATACTGCGAAGGCTTCCGTTTGTCTTGGAGCGTTTATATTGTTTTTCGGCTTTAACTTTATGTTGATTTATCAATCAACACTCACTTATGTAGTATCTATTATCTTTGTATTAATCGGTGGGTATTTTATGTACCATCATTATAAAGCAGCCAAACACTACGGTCAGTTTGTACAAGAAGAACTTAGTTTAAATCAATGATGCGGCAAAATGCCGCATCTTTTTTATATTATGCGTTATCTTTCTAATAATTGATACGTGACCATAGCCTTACCAACTAGCTGCTTATCATGGAAAACCTCTATATCCATCTTCGCTACTTTCCTACTCATTTCTAAAACCCTTACTTGGATGCGTAGGATACTTTCTAATTGAATAGGCTTAGTGAAATAAATCGTCATGTTTTCAACGACAGATTCACCGCGCTTTTTAATTTTTAAAGCTTGTGCTCCTGTTTCTGTCAAAAGGATCGCAAAAGCACCATAAGACATTGCCCCGTAATGGTCAGTCATTTGAGGCGTCACAACAAATTCAAACATAAACTCCTCAGATGAAACTACTTTAATCTGCTGCTTTACAATATCATCAATCGTTTCACCGTTTTGAGGCTGTCGAGAAGCAGCCTGTAAGGCCTTTAATACATCCTGCCTACTGATGACACCTTCTAAATAATTGCTCTCTTTAACAACAGGAAGAAGATCTATTCCTTCCCAAATCATACGATGGCTGGCTGAGGCAACGCTTGTTTTCATCGTAATAGCAATAGGATTTTTTGTCATAACCTTCTCAATCATTTCATTGCTATTTCTTCCGATAACATCACGAGCCGTTACAATTCCAACGAGCTTATTGGATCTATCTACTACAGGGAATCCCCCATGAGAGGTCATATTATTTAAATCTCTATATTGTTTTACAAGGTCTGTTGCGTATAAATAAGACGTCTCTTCTAGTGGTACGTATATATCCTCAATCAGTAAAACGTCTTTCTTAATAAGCTGGTCGTCAATCGCTCGATTAATCATCGTGGCAACCGTAAAGGTATCATAGCTTGTCGATATAACCGGAAGTTCTAGCTCATCAGCTAATTTTTTCGTGTTTTCTAAAACATCAAAGCCACCCGTGATTAAAACTGCAGCCCCAGCCTTTAAAGCAGTCTCATGTACCTTCAAACGGTTACCAACGATCAATAGATTGCTTGGCTCTACGTAGCGCATCATATCATCTAGCTGCATGGCACCAATAACGAATTTGTTCAATGTCTTGTATAACCCAGCTTTACCACCAAGTACTTGTCCATCTACTATATTAACTACCTCTGCAAATGTAAGACGTTCGAGGTGCTCTTTTTTCTTAGGCTCTATACGAATCGTACCCACTCGTTCAATAGTACTAACTATTCTTCTATTTTCTGCTTCCTTAATGGCTCTATAAGCTGTTCCTTCACTTACCGATAAATCTTTTGCAATTTGCCTAACCGATATTTTATCACCAACGGGAAGGTTTTCAATGTAAGCCAAAATCTGCTCATGTTTTGTTGTCATGTAGTCACATCCAAACGTTAGTTATACGCTTATTGTAACACATTTTAATAATTTTCTTATCCTAGGAGAGTGCAACAAATTCTCCAGCTGAAAGTATTTGAACTTCTGCCTTTTTAACTAAGCTTTCAAAGTACTTTGGATCCTGTTTGATAGGTGGAAAAGTATTGTAGTGAATAGGAACTACTATTTTAGGCTGAAGTAATTCTGTAGCATAAGCCGCATCCTCTGGTCCCATTGTGAAATTGCTACCTATAGGAAGGAAAGCAACATCAATATCGTGACGATCACCTATCAGTTTCATATCCCCAAATAAACCAGTATCCCCAGCATGGTATAGGGTAGTTCCCTCTGCACTGAAGAGAATACCAGTAGGCATCCCTAAATAAATGACCTGGCCTTCCTCATTTGTAGTAGAAGAGCTATGAAAAGCTTGAGTAAATTTTACTTTTCCAAACTCAAATTCACGCTCGCCTCCGATACCCATCGGATGCACTTCTACTCCTTTGGATTGTATATAATTTGCTAGCTCAAAAGGTGCTACGACAATGGCATTGCATTTTTTAGCAATCTCCACTGTATCTCCAACATGGTCGTCATGGCCATGTGTTAAAAGAATAGCATCCACTTGTTGTTCAGCCGCGTTCAAGTCTGTTTTTTCATTCCCCGTTATAAAAGGATCAATTAAAATAGTGTGAGAATTTGTTTGAATTTTTACTACTGAGTGTCCATGATAGCTAATTTTCATTTTGACATCTCTCCTTAAAAATTTTTTTAAACCTACTTATTGTTCATTCAACGCTAATGCAAGAATTCCTTTATTCTGCTATCCTTATAATATAAATAAAAAAGAGGTGCTTTACTTGGAATCTATAAAAAAAATTCAGTCATACCTACAAACTAACAGCATAGACGCTGCTTTCGTAACTACTCCTGATAACGTCTTCTATTTTACCGGATTTAAAAGCAATCCGCACGAACGTTTACTTGGAGTGATGATTTTCAAAGATGCTCCCCCGTTTATCATTTGCCCTAAAATGGAGATGCCGGATGCCAAAGCAGCTGGATGGTCAGGGACTATTATTGGTCATCAGGACACAGACAACGCTTGGGACGTATTAGCGTCAGCAGTAAAAGACAGCGGACAATCCATTCAGAGCCTAGCAATTGAAAAATCTCATATGACGGTTGAAAGATTAGAAGCAATAACGAAAAGATTTTCTTCCCTTCAAATTAATCGTTTAGATGAAAAGATCAATGAGCTACGTGTTATAAAATCCGAGGCAGAATTAGCTAATATGCGTAAAGCAGCAGAGCTAGCAGATTATGCGATTGAAGTCGGTTGTAAAGAGATTGCTGAAGGTAAAACGGAGCTAGAAATTTTAAATGCTATCGAGTTAGCCGTGAAAGAAAAAGGCGCAGCTCAAATGTCATTTGATACGATGGTATTAAGTGGACCGAAGACTGCTTCTCCTCATGGAACTCCAGGAGATCGCAAAATTCAAAAGGGTGATTTCATCCTGTTTGATCTTGGTGTAGTGTATAACGGCTATTGTTCTGATATAACTCGTACGGTAGCTTATGGCGAACCTTCTCCTGAAAAAAGAGAAGTATACGAAACGGTACTTAAGGCAGAAATGGCAGCTGTAAATGCAGTGAAGCCAGGTGTCACTGCTATGGAATTAGACAAAACGGCTCGTGATGTTATTACGGAGGCTGGCTATGGTGAATACTTTACGCATCGCCTTGGTCATGGCTTAGGAATTTCAGTTCATGAATTCCCTTCGATTACAGGTGTTAATGAAATGGTATTAGAAGAAGGAATGGTATTTACGATCGAGCCAGGTATTTACCACCCAGATATTACGGGCGTACGTATTGAGGATGATGTAGTGGTTACTGCTGACGGAGTGGAAGTGTTAACTAAATTCCCGAAAGAGCTGCAAATACTTTAAAATGTTTAAAAGTCTAATCCTTTAGGAGTTAGACTTTTTTCATTTCATAACAGATTAGTGAGTGAGTAGAGTTGATTTCCGCTTTAGACGGACGCTTTCCGCGGGGGGAGCGATAAGCCCTCACCCATCGCTTACGCGCGTGGCTGTGAGGTCTTATCTGTCTCCCTCCTCCCGCTGGAGTCGCCGTCTGCCGCTCCAATCAATACAGGCAACCCCAAAAATTAGAGCTAAAATATAGTTCCAAAAAAGTAACCTATAAAAGCTACGAACAACCCACCTACATAAGTAGAAATCAAATAAAAAAGGTATTGTTTTCGTTTTTCCTTTAATTTTATCAATTCAACGTTCAACGTTGAAAAGGTTGTCAGTGCTCCTAATAGCCCAATACCAATGAGCAGATAATAAATTCCTTCCACGTTCACCCCACACAGTAACCCGAGTAGAAAAGATCCTATTAAATTCACAAAAAGCGTACCATAAGGAAACTGGCTATGCTTATTTAGTTTTTCAGCAGTATAAAATCTCAGTATTGCACCAAGGAATCCCGCTCCTCCTACTGCTATTAAAGAAATTAGAGCCATACTTCCACCTCTTTTTTCCATCCAAGATTACTACTAATCATGCCGCCAATTATACTGCATATTAGATAAATCAGTGCCAAAGCATATTCGGATTGTTCTACTAAAAGTATAGTTTCCACACTAAAGGCTGAAAAGGTAGTAAAGGAACCGAGAAACCCCGTACCTAAGGCGAGGCGTAATTTGTAGGAAAACCTCTCTGTTCGAGACAAAATAAAGGCGAGAGCAAAACAACCAATTAAATTAACAAGTAATGTAGAAAAAGGAAAAGAAGAGTGAGGTGCTAAATAAAAACCAATGACATAGCGACATAATGCACCTAGTCCACCTGCGAGGCCAACGTATAGATAATTCACTATTCCACCTCACTGTCTAGAAATTTAGAAATCACCCAAACTCTTTAGAGCTGGGTGATTGAGTAATGTTATTTTAAAAGAGTTGTAACATCTGTATATGGTAAGCCTTGTGCTTCTGCGACTGCTGCAAATGTAACATGACCGCCTAATGTATTAATCCCTTTTTGAAGCGCTAAATTATCCAGACACGCTTGCTTGTACCCTTTGTTAGCAATTTGCACTGCATAAGGTACTGTAGCATTCGTTAGTGCCATAGTAGATGTTCTTGGAACTGCTCCTGGCATATTCGCAACTGCATAATGCACAACTCCGTGCTTTTCATAAGTTGGGTTGTCATGAGTCGTAATTCTGTCAGACGTTTCAAAAATTCCTCCCTGGTCAATGGCAATATCAATTACAACTGATCCTGGAGTCATAGATTTAATCATATCCTCTGATACTAGCTTAGGAGCTTTGGCACCAGGTATTAATACAGCACCAATTACTAAGTCAGCTTCCTTCACCGCTTCTCCAATATTGTAAGGGTTAGAGATTAGAGTTTGAACATTGCTTCCAAAGATATCTTCTAATTGACGAAGACGATCCACGTTTAAGTCGATGATAGTGACTTTTGCACCCATTCCTATTGCCATTTTTGCAGCGTTTGTGCCTGCGATTCCACCACCAATGATTGCTACGTTGGCACGTGGAACTCCAGGAACTCCACCAAGTAAAATTCCTTTACCCCCATGGATTTGCTCTAGGAATTGAGCGCCAATTTGGGTAGCCATACGACCTGCAACCTCACTCATTGGTGAAAGAAGAGGTAAAGAGTTGTTTGGTAATTGGACTGTTTCATAAGCAATCGCTGTCACTTTCTTCTCTAATAACACTTTTGTTAATGCTTCTTCAGGTGCTAAATGTAGATAAGTGAACAGGATCGATCCCTCTTGAATTAAGTCAAATTCTTGATGTGTTGGTTCTTTTACTTTCATTACCATTTCTTGATTCCATGCTTCGTTAGCAGTTTGAACAATCGTTGCTCCTGCTGCAATATAATCTTCATCGGTAAAGCTAGAACCTAATCCTGCTCCTGTTTCAATAAACACTTGATGATTATGTAGAGTTAAGCTTACAACTCCCGCTGGTGTCATTGCGACACGGTTTTCATGATTTTTAATTTCCTTTGGAACTCCTATACGCATGTCTATATCCCCTTTAACATGATTAAATAGATTAGTGAAACAAGTATATTTTAGCATTAATAATTCTAAATTGCTCATCAATTCGTATATATAATTAGCTATTGTTCACAAATTAGACTAAATAACTATTAAGAAATAGCAGGAATTAGAGATTAAGTATAGAAATATAACAGTATAACAAACCCAGGAGGGATTTAGAATGACATTAAAATATAATCAGATCTTAGTAGCAGTAGACGGTTCGAAGGAAGCTGAATTTGCTTTTAAAAAGTCTGTTTCTATTGCTGAAAGAAATAACGCAACTTTAAATCTTGTTAATATCATTGATACTCGTTCTTTTGCAGCTATCGAAGCTTATGATCGTTCTATCGCTGAAAGAGCTCAAAAATTTGCAGAAGATTTACTTGGTGGTTATAAAAAAGAAGCTCTTGCTGCAGGCGTGGCAAATGTAAATATTATTGTTGAGTATGGCTCACCTAAGACAATGATTTCTAAGGATCTAGCTAATAAGGTAGAAGCAGATTTAATCATTTGTGGAGCAACTGGTCTAAATGCAATGGAAAGATTTTTAATTGGTAGTGTGTCTGAATATATTGTACGTTCTTCTACTTGTGATGTACTTGTAGTTCGTACAGATGAAGTACTAGAAGCTTAATGTAGTATATTAACTTTAGAGAATCATGGCTTATGCCATGGTTCTCTTTTTTTGTTTTGAATGAGTATTAAATTTTGTGGTAAGTAGATAGGAGAAGTGGAGGCAATATTAAGAAGTAAGTAAAGTTGATTTCCGCTTTAGGCGGACGCTTTCCGTGGGGTGAGCGATAAGCCATCACCCATCGCTTACGCGCGTGGTTGTGATGTCTTATCTGTCTCACTCATCCCACAGGAGTCGCCGCCTGCCGCTGCAATCAACAATTGGTTATCCCTTCTTAAAACCTCCTAGCTAATGCTTTAAATCAAGTAAGAACAATGCCATTCATCACTATTTAACTATAAATATGAGTTTTATTATACTATAATGGAAAATAATACTATATTTTATAGAATTCAATTAGAAAGAGACGTGAGTTTTTTTGATTAAACAGCTTGTGGAACGAATATTTATGAAAAACTCTATCACTAAAGAGGCAACAAATGAATTATCTTTTGCGCAACCTCAAAAAATATATCTTTTTGAAACAAATCAGGAAGAATTAGAAACAATACTTAAATCTCCTTTTCCAGACGGTAATGCTCCGGGGTATGTATACTTCGTCCAAGAATATATGAATGGCACTTTTAAAATTGGAAAAACAAAACACATCGAAAAACGAATGAATCTTTTTAACATTAAGCTTCCATTTGAGAACAAACTTATCTACTTGATTAAGACTGGAAATCACCACCAGACAGAGGTGGCGTTTCATAAGCATTTTGCTTCTAAACGATTAGAAGGAGAATGGTTTAGCCTGAACAGAGAAGATATGAATTGGATTAAGTCAGGTA